>JAUSQB010000031.1 GCA_030652715.1 Rugosibacter sp. | reverse complement strand
CAGCCGGCGCGCTTGAAGGCCAGCAAGGACTCCATCATCACCGCATCGTGATCCAGCCAGCCATTTTGCGCGGCGGCCTTGAGCATTGCGTATTCGCCGCTCACCTGATACGCATAGGTCGGCGCGCCAAAGGTGTCTTTCACACGGCGCACGATATCCAGATACGGCATGCCAGGCTTGACCATCACCATGTCGGCGCCTTCTTGCAGATCCAGCGCCACTTCGCGCAAGGCTTCATCGGAATTAGCCGGGTCCATCTGGTAGGTTTTTTTATCTCCCTTGCCCAGGTTGCCTGCCGAACCCACAGCATCGCGAAACGGGCCATAAAAGCTTGATGCATATTTAGCGGCGTAAGCGAGGATACGTGTGTGGATCAGGTTTTCTTTATCCAGCGCCGAGCGAATATGCCCGATGCGGCCATCCATCATGTCCGATGGCGCGACGACATCAACGCCCGCACGCGCGTGACATAACGCCTGCCTGGCCAGCGCTTCGAGCGTTTCATCATTCAGCACATAGCCGCGCGGATCCGTCGGGTCGATCAAGCCATCCTGACCGTGGCTGGTATAAGGATCGAGCGCCACATCGGTGATAATGCCCAGTTCAGGAAATTCTTTTTTCAGCCGCGCCACCACAGTGGGCACCAGCCCCGCAGGATTCCACGCTTCTTCCGCCCCCGGCATTTTTTTGCCGCTATCGATCACCGGGAACAGCGCCAGTGCGGGGACACCCAATTGCACGGCCCGCTCGGCCACGGGCAACAAGCGGTCAAGCGAAACACGCGCAATGCCCGGCATAGATCCCACGTCCTCGCTACGCCCTGCACCTTCAAGCACGAAGACTGGATAAATCAGGTCATTCGACGTCAGTGTGTGCTCACGCATCAAACGTCGCGAGAAGTCGTCCCTGCGCATGCGGCGCATCCGCATCCCAGGAAATGCTGCGTTATTGCCTGCACTGATACCTCTATTTAGCCACGGCAAATTGACCATGATATTGTCTCCAAAAACAAATTGAACTTTACTGTGTTTGCCTTATCCAACGTATCGTGTGCCGAGCAAAGAGAATCAACGTGCTGATTCCCCCCTTTTCATCACGCTCTTTGTGCGGCACCCCCTGCTTTCTCCCCCTTAGCAGGAGCCTTGATATGTTGCCAGGCCAATTGCCAAACAACATGTCAGGCAACTTCGCCCTTGGTTATCCCTCCCCCGGTAGCCGAGGGCTTTTCTTTTTCTTCATCGCGAGTTGCAGTTTGAGTTTCTATTCCCAGCCAACCTCCCACGATTTTCTCAACTTCTTCCATCCCGGTTTTTTTCAGGCTGGAAAATAACTGAACAGTCACCCCCGCGCCATACGCGACAAGCGCGGCACGCGTATCGCGCAAGGTTTTGGTTTGTTCCTGGCGGGTGAGTTTGTCCGATTTCGTCAGCAAACAATGAATGGGGCGTCCTGTGGGCGCAAACCAGCCGATCATTTTCCAGTCCAGCTCCGTGAGTGGGCGGCGCGAATCCATAATCAGCACCAGCCCCATCAAGTTGCTGCGCCGGATCAGATACTCCTCCAGCAAGCCTTGCCATTGCAACCGCACCGCCAAAGGCACCTGTGCAAACCCATAGCCGGGCAGATCCACCAGCGCGGCACCGTTTTTCATGCGGAACACATTGATTAACTGCGTGCGCCCAGGCGTTTTGGAAACAAAAGCCAGCCGCGTATGGCCAACCAGCGTATTGATAGCACTTGATTTACCTGCGTTAGAGCGGCCGGCAAAGGCAATCTCTGGCCCTAAAGAAGGCGGCAAACCACTCGGCTTGGCAGCAGAAATTTCAAATATAGCGTGACGAAAAAGGGACATGATAGAGGGAATAAAAAAGGGTTCGGTTCAATTTTTTCAATTGCCCCGCTAAGTCGGTGTACCAAAGCATCGTGTAAAGCACTAAATTAAAGACGAGCGATAGATTAGCTACTTTTTAGCCTCAGGTAGAATAACAGTTTTCATGGGCCGAACTATCGGCAGTTAATCGGAGAATTTGTCATCATGAGTCGTTTCCTGTTTGCATTATTTTTTGCAGTTGTCACCTGTGGCGCACATGCAGCCGACACGGGCAAAGCCTCTGCCCACAAAACTCCCATGGGTGACCCGGCACGCGGCAAGGAAATCGCAACTACCGTTTGCGCTGCCTGTCATGGTGCCGATGGCAATAGCACTATGGCGCTGAACCCCTCGCTAGCCGGTCAAGGCTATGATTATCTGCTCAAGCAAATGACCAACTTAAAAGCTGCTGAAGGACAACCCGCCTTGCGTGAAAATGCCGTCATGGCGGGCATGATCGCCCCTTATGATCTTGGTCAGATGCGTGATTTAGCCGCTTATTTTGCATCGCAAACACCAAAGCCTGGCGCTGCAACCAATGAAGCGACTATCCAGATGGGCCAGGCGCTGTATCGTCGCGGCGATATGAAAAAGGGCCTACCTGCCTGCGCTTCATGCCACGGCCCCACGGGCGCCGGCATCCCTGCGCAATACCCGCGCATCAGCGGCCAGCGCACCGATTACGCTGAAGCCCAGCTCAAAGCCTTCCGCGATGGCACGCGTGCTAACGATGCCGCCAAGGTCATGCGCACCATTGCGCTGAAAATGACGGATGCTGAAATCAGGGCGGTCACTGATTACATGGCGGGGCTGCATTAAGGTCTCCGTTTCATATTTTTGCGCGTAGCGTTACAAAACAAAAAAGCCATCTTGTTTGAGATGGCTTTTTTATGGCACTTGACACCGGATCGCTTATTTTGTCACACCAATTTCTTGCTCAACTTCCTTGCCCAACTCGGCACATTCTTCCTCAGTGAATACGCGCGATCGGGTATGGAAAGCTTTGCCCTCCGGCCCCTCCAATGAAAAAGTGCCACCGGTACCGTCGATCACGTCAATGATTAACTGGGTGTGCTTCCAGTAGTCGTATTGCGACTTGCCAATATAGAATGGGCAGCCCCCGATATCTCCAAGAAAAACATCGCCTGCGCCAATGGTCAGTTCGCCGGGCAGATAGCAGTTCGCAGCGCTGTTATCACAGCAGCCACCCGACTGGTGAAAAAATACGGGGCCATACTTGTTCTTGAGAAACTCAATCAGATCCAGTGCAGCTTCCGTCGCAATGACTTTCTTGACCATGATCACCTCCACTCGAAAAGGCGCATTTCCTTCCCCGCAAGATCATCGCAAGGTTAAGCGGGTTATCAAAAGAAACCCAGTTTTTGCTCAGAATAGCTGACCAGAAGATTCTTGGTCTGCTGATAATGATCCAGCATGACCTTGTGGGTTTCGCGACCGATACCGGATTCCTTGTATCCGCCAAACGCCGCATGCGCCGGGTAAGCATGGAAACAATTGACCCATACGCGACCGGCTTTGATGGCGCGGCCCATGCGATACGCCACATTGCCGTTGCGGCTCCACACACCGGCACCCAAACCATACAGCGTGTCGTTGGCAATCGCCAGTGCCTCCGCTTCATCCTTGAAGGTAGTGACAGCAAGCACAGGGCCGAATATCTCTTCCTGGAAAATACGCATTTTGTTATGCCCCTTAAACAATGTCGGCTGAACATAGTAACCACCTGCCAAATCGCCGCCAACTTGTGCCTGTTCACCGCCGATAAGCACCTCAGCCCCTTCCTGTCGCCCCAGATCAAGATAAGACAGAATCTTGGTCAGTTGCTCCTTTGATGCCTGTGCACCAATCATGGTTTCAGTATCCAGCGGGTTGCCTTGCTTGATGGCCTTGATACGCGCCAGGCATCGCTCCATAAACTTATCGTAAATCGACTCCTGGATCAGCGCGCGCGAGGGACAGGTGCAGACCTCCCCTTGGTTGAAGGCGAAAAGCACCAAACCTTCGATCGCTTTATCGAGAAACCCATCATCAGCTGCCATGACATCCTCAAAGAAAATGTTGGGCGACTTGCCGCCAAGTTCGAGCGTGGCAGGAATCAGATTATTCGCAGCGGCCTGCGCAATCACTCGGCCAGTCGACGTAGAGCCAGTAAAGGCAATTTTGGCGATACGCTTGCTGGTTGCCAACGGCAACCCCGCTTCACGGCCATAACCGTTGACGATATTCAGCACACCGGGAGGCAGCAAGTCGGCGATCAGCTCAACCAGAATCAGTATGCTGATGGGCGTGGATTCAGCCGGCTTCAAGATCACGCAATTGCCAGCACCCAGTGCTGGCGCAAGTTTCCAGGCAGCCATCAGGATAGGAAAATTCCACGGAATGATCTGGCCAACAACGCCCAGTGGTTCGTGAAAATGATAAGCCACCATGTTCTCGTCAATATCGCTCAGCGCACCCTCTTGCGCCCTCACACAACCAGCGAAATAGCGAAAGTGATCGACACTCAGCGGAATGTCCGCATTCAGGGTTTCACGGATAGGCTTGCCGTTATCCACCGTCTCGACATAAGCCAGCAGTTCAAGATTCGCTTCTATGCGATCTGCGATCTTGAGCAGCAGGTTCGCGCGCTCGGCCGGTGCGGTCTTGCCCCATTTGTCAGCTGCCGCATGAGCCGCATCAAGCGCCAATTCAATATCCTCTGCGCCAGAACGGGCTGCCTGGGTATAAACCTTGCCGTTGATCGGCGTAATCACGTCGAAGTATTGGCCCTTGACCGGGGCGACCCACTTGCCACCGATGAAATTGTCATACTTGGCCTGGTACTGGATTTTGGCGCCCTGGGCACCCGGTGCGGCATAGATCATTTGCGTCTCCTTATTTATTTTGGCAACTGGAACTTTCCGGATGGCAATCAAGATTCCGCTGTCGTTGGCTTTGATAGAAACCTGATGGATTACGGACTCAATTGGCCCTGATTTCTTAAACGGGCAAGCCGGATAATTATGTCGTATTTTCCAGAATGGTTCTACGCTGAAACCATCAAGGCAGCAGATTCCTCATCCGGAATCCATCACGGGGCAATTCAGGAAACAAATCTTTATTTTTCACAATATCTGCCAGGGTGTATCTATTCAAAACATCTACAAATGCCTGACTAGCCTCATAAAAATAGTGTTTGAGTTGGCAGTTGTCAGTTAGCTTGCAAGTGTTGGTTTCACGGCTAAAGCATTCGGCTATACCCATGCTCGGCTCCAGCGCTTTTACCAAATTTCCCAACTGTAACTTTTGGGCATCGTATGCCAATCGGATACCACCACCTTTGCCTTTGCTGGTTTCGATATAGCCTAGCTGCGCAAGCCGATGCACCACCTTGACCAGATGATTGCGCGAAATGCCATAGTAGTCGGATATTTCCTTGACGCTGGAAAGTCTGTCTGGGCAGGCCGCCAAATACATAAGGCTACGCAGGCCGTAATCTGTAAAGCTGGTAAGTTGCATGCGGATCATTATAAAAAGTACTTGACATTTAAATCGCAGATATTAATATGTACTTTAAATACATATTAATGTTCAGTTATCGCTGTTGCAAAGGCAATAACTTCTCTCATCACGATTCCATCTTAATTCTCGTTGGCCGCCATGCTTTGCAGTTCTCTGTTCAGAGTTGCTTCAATTTCAAAAGAAAGGGGTTGGATATGAATATCTTCGCTACAAAGACTCACAAAATAATTTTTTTCTTCTTGTTCACGATGTTGCCTGTATTAACTTGGGCTGCGCAGCGCGAGTTCAGCCTGACCATCGACGAAGTTTCAATTGAGGTGGCACCGGGTTTTACCAACAAGGTGTTCGCTTTCAATGGACAAGTCCCGGGGCCGCTCATCCGCGTCAAGGAAGGTGATGACGTAACCGTGCATGTGACCAACAACACATCCCTTCCCCATACCATTCACTGGCACGGCATTAACCAGATTGGCAGCTGGCAAATGGACGGGGTGCCAGACGTTACGCAAGAAGCGATCCAGCCCGGCGAATCCTTTGTCTATAAGTTCAATGCTGATCGTCCCGGCAGCCTTTGGTACCACTGTCATGTCGATGTCTGGGAGCATGTGGCG
>JAUSQB010000028.1 GCA_030652715.1 Rugosibacter sp. | reverse complement strand
CACACCCATTTACACGAAACCCGGCACGAGATTGCAGAAAGTATTAAGCAATACGGGGTTCGCCCTATCCAAAGACTGCACACGCTCGGCCTGCTCGGGCCACAACTCATCGCCGTTCACGCCATACATCTCGAAGCTGCTGATATTGATCAATTAAGCCGTATGGGCTGTCACATTGCCCTTTGTCCCACGTCGAATCTCAAACTGGGCAATGGAATTCCCGATATAAACGGCATACATCAACGAGGCATCAACTTTGGTCTTGGCACAGATGGAGCCGCCTCAAATAATCGACTCGACATTTTTCAAGAAATGCGCCTATCCGCCCTACTCGCCAAAGGTGTTAGCGAGAATGCAACAGCCCTCGCTGCGCATCAAGTGTTACAGGCTGCCACGCTTCATGGCGCCCGTGCCTTGGGACTTGATCAACAGATCGGCTCGCTGCGCCCAGGAAAAGCAGCCGACCTTTGTGCAGTACGCCTTGATCACTGGATGCTGCAGCCCTGCCTTGACCCTGCCTCCCATCTTGTTTACACTGCGGGAAGAGAAAATGTTACGCATACTTGGGTCGCAGGCAAGCTACAGATGCAAGAAAACCGGCTCTCAAACATTGATGTACAGCAGCTATTGGCAAACACAAACATATGGCATAATCGTTTGGCCTGCTAACGTAATTAAGTTCGTTTTTAATTCCTAGCCACACCTTATTAACAACCATAAAAAGGAACTCATCATGATGATCCATGCTAAACACTCCGTGCTACTGGCAACATTACTTGGCCTATCTGCCACTGCCTTCGCCCAAACCCCCGGTATTGATACTGCTGGCACAGTGGGTTATGTTATCGACCAACGCGGCTATGTTGCCAAAAGTGGAACGGGCCTCTGCTGGCGTAATGGCTACTGGACGCCGGCTTTGGCCATTGAAGAATGCGATCCTGATCTAGTGAAAAAAGAAGCAGCAGCACCCGCTCCAGCAGCTGCTCCGGCACAAGCCCCCGCACCAAAACCATCTGCCGAAAAAGTAACCCTCTCGGCTGATGCCCTGTTTGATTTCGACAAGGCCATACTGCGTAATGAAGGTAAGGACAAGCTGGATAAGCTGGCTGAAGGCACAAAAAATCTCAACCTGGAAGTAATCATTGCCACCGGTCATGCTGACCGCTTGGGTTCTGACGCTTACAACCAAAAACTTTCCGAAAAACGTGCCGCAGCAGTTAAAGCCTATTTAGTGGGTAAAGGCGTTGATGCCAATCGCGTTTTCGCTGAAGGCAAAGGTGAAACTCAGCCCGTGACAAAACCTGATGACTGCAAAGGCCCGAAGAGTAAAAAAGTGATTGACTGCCTGCAACCTGATCGTCGCGTTGATATCGAGCTCATCGGTACTAAAACACAGTAATTGCTGCGAGAACAGTTATTATCAGTTCAAAAAAAGCCCTGCCTGGCAGGGCTTTTTTTGTTAACCTGAAAGCATTCGCCATGGAACAAAAAATGAATGTCGACCCTGCTGAATTAAAAAAATTTGGTGAACTGGCTCATCGCTGGTGGGACCCAAACTCGGAATTTAAACCTCTGCATGACATCAACCCTATTCGCCTTGAATGGATTGAACGGCATACCTGCCTGCAGGATAAACGGGTACTTGATGTGGGTTGTGGCGGAGGCTTGCTCAGCGAAGGCATGGCAACGTTTGGCGCCAAAGTTACAGGAATCGACCTGGCCGAGAAAACGCTAGTGATTGCCAGGCTTCATTTGCTTGAAAGCGGGCAATCGGTCAATTATCAACTCACTTCTGCCGAAGCAATGGCAGTACAAGCTCCTGCCAACTTTGATGTCGTCACCTGCATGGAAAT
>JAUSQB010000018.1 GCA_030652715.1 Rugosibacter sp. | reverse complement strand
AGACGGGTGATGGAGTCCAGTAGAATCACCACGTCTTTCTTGTGTTCAACCAGGCGCTTGGCTTTCTCGATGACCATTTCGGCTACTTGCACGTGGCGCGTGGCGGGTTCATCGAACGTTGAGGCAATGACCTCACCCTTCACGGTGCGAGTCATTTCAGTGACTTCTTCAGGGCGCTCGTCGATCAGCAGAACAATGAGGGTCACGTCAGGATGATTGGCGGTAATCGCGCGGGCAATGTGTTGCATCATGACTGTTTTGCCGCTTTTCGGACTAGCCACGAGCAGCCCGCGCTGGCCTTTGCCGATGGGGGCAATCATGTCAATGACACGGCTTGTAACGTTCTCTTCGGTACGAATATCCCGCTCGAGGAGCATGTGTTCTGTAGGGTGAAGCGGGGTCAGATTCTCGAACAGTATTTTGTGTTTACCTACCTCGGGGGATTCGCCATTGACGCGGTCAACCTTGACTAAGGCAAAGTAGCGCTCACCTTCTTTTGGGGTTCGAATTTCACCCTCAATGGTGTCGCCAGAATGCAAATTAAAGCGCCGAACCTGACTGGGACTAATGTAGATATCGTCTGGTGTCGCCAGGTAGGACGATTCAGGCGAGCGTAAAAAGCCAAAGCCATCCGGCAGAATTTCTAGCACGCCATCCCCGAAAATTGCTTCGCTTTTGCCGGCCTGATTTTTGAGCAGGGCGTAGATTAGCTCCTGCTTGCGAAAGCGATTGGCATTTTCAATGTGGTTGGCGTCAGCCATTTCAAGCAGCTGGCTAACGTGAAGGGCTTTGAGTTCGGATAGATGCATGGACTACCTGCGTAAAGTGCGTAAGGGCCGCAGCACGCGGTGCTACGGCGTAGGGAAGGGAGGAGGTACGTGCGTGGGGATGAGTGCGTTAATGCCCAGGCGCCATTGGAGAAATGGCCGGGATGCTACGTTTCGTTTATGTGCAATGTGCGGCTAAAAAGCGAGCCGCGAAGCGCAATGTATCGGGGTCAGAGGTGGTTGTCAATAAATGCTGTTAGTTGGGATTTGGATAGGGCGCCGACTTTTTGCGCTTCCATCGATCCTCCTTTGAACAATAGAAGGGTCGGAATGCCGCGAATCCCAAACTCTCCGGGTGTCTTGGGGTTGTCATCGATGTTGATTTTGGCGATGCGCAATTTGCCAGCATAGTCTTTTGCCGCATCTTCAAGAATAGGCGCAATCATTTTGCAAGGGCCGCACCACTCTGCCCAGAAATCAACCAGTGTTGGAACAGTGGAGTCAAGCACTTCGCTTTTAAAGGTGCTATCGGTGACGTGAATGATATGTTCGCTCATGGGAAATCCTCGGATGTTTGATAATAATTTAATTGTCTGCTAGCTGTAAATAAGCTGGAGGGTAAAATGAACCCCGGTAGTTTTTAGGTGGTTTTAGGTAAGTTGAAACAAGCTACAGTAGGAATGTCAGCCATAATGTTAACAGGAATGCCAGTAAAAAACTGCCCTGAATAACTTTCTCTCTGTGCCAAAGAGGCCGCTCGGTGATACATTTATTACTCAAACTGGAGTGTTCATTATGACCTACGTAGTAACCGAAGCGTGTATCAAATGTAAATATACGGATTGCGTGGATGTTTGCCCGGTAGATTGCTTTCATGAAGGGCCTAATTTTCTTGTGATCGATCCGGATGAATGTATCGATTGCACACTATGTGTAGCCGAGTGTCCTGCAGAAGCGATTTTTGCCGAA
>JAUSQB010000008.1 GCA_030652715.1 Rugosibacter sp. | reverse complement strand
CCGATGTGGCAGTCGATGCCTTTGACTGCCAGGTGCGGCAGGGAGGCCGCATATTGATAGAGTGCGAAGGCAGCGTCAATCGCGATGCCGAATTTCGCGCTTTTCAGGCCCGTGGAAATATACGGGTGGGTTTTTGGATCGACATCAGGGTTCACGCGCAAGGAGATGGGTGCGCGGGTGCCAAGCTCACCGGCAACCGCATTAAGTTGCGTTAGCTCGCTGGCCGATTCGACATTAAAGCAGTGGATACGGGCAGCAAGCGCCGCGCGCATTTCCTCACGTGATTTGCCTACGCCGGAAAACACGATCTTCTCAGCTTTGCCGCCAGCTTTGATTACGCGTGCCAACTCGCCACCGGAGACAATGTCGAAGCCCGCGCCAAGGCGCGCGAAGAGGTTCAGAACGGCAAGATTAGCGTTGGCTTTGACGGCGTAGCAGATCAGCGCGCGCTTGCCAAAACCCTGTGCATCAAGCGCATCGCGGTATCCATCATACGCAGCAGCGAGGGCGGCCCGTGAGTAGACATAGCAGGGTGTGCCAAAGCGGACGGCAATGTCAGCGAGCGGAACGTCCTCGATAAAGAGGCCATCGGGGTGCGAGGTGGTCAAACGCATAGTGAAGACTCTGCTGCATTGTTGTTATGATGGCTCTTGAGCAAAGTCGGCGCTGACTCGGATGAAGCCTCTGAGCTACAAGGCGGTCGAGCAGGAAACGCTCTGATAAAGCCTCTGCGCAGCAGGTTTTCGCGGAAGGTGACGATGGCAACAGTGGCAGGCATGGTCTGCGCAGTGGCCGCTGGCGGGAGTTTAAGGGGTGTTTTTGTGCCGCAAGCAGCGAGCAGGGGCAGCATAAGAAGGGCAAGCAAAGTACGCATGGCAAAGATGGTTAAAACCGGATAAAGGATGGTAACACGCGATGGGTGAACAGGAATTTATACAGATGGCAGATCAGGAGTTAACGCGTCTTGAGGCGGTTCTTGAAGCGGCGAGCGAGCGTGACACGGCAGATTTTGATGTCGAGACCAAGCCTGGCGGCGTGATTGAAATCGCATGTGAAAACGGGTCGAAAATCATTATTAATCGGCATACGGCGGCACGTGAAATCTGGCTGGCGGCAAAATCCGGCGGTTACCACTTTCGACCACAGAATGGTCGCTGGTTAGCTACTCGTGATGGTGAGGCATTATGGATGGCCGTTGCGCGCGTATTGTCAGAGCAAACGGGGGGCAGGATAGATTTGTAGCTGTTTTTGACTGTATCCGCCGCACCGTTTTTTATTGGGGAGGTGGTACCACCGCTTTGGGCTTCGCTACCTCCACCGGTGCGGGGAGTTGTTGCGCTTCCGGTGGCTGGTCTTCCACTGGTGCTGGTGGCAGATGCTCACGGTACACCATTTCGTTTGTTACCTGGCCGGACGGGTCGCTAGCGATAACCGGGAGCATCCCTTCCGGGGGTTCCGGCCAGCTTTCAGGTACTCCCTTGAGCGCCTTTTCCATGTAACCAATCCACATGGGTAACGCAGCGGCTCCGCCTGTTTCTCCGCTACCCAGCCGTCGTGGTGAATCGAACCCCAGCCAGGCAATACCGACAACGGTGGGTTGATAACCGCAGAACCACGCATCGATATAGTCGTTGGTTGTGCCGGTTTTACCAGCAAGATCGCCACGCTTTAAGGCTTGTGCGGCACGCGTTGCAGTGCCTCGCCGAACGACATCGCGCATCATGCTGTCCATGAGCCAAGCATTACGTGCATCAATGACGCGGAGTGATTCGTCACCGGCGATAGCTGGCTGTGTATTGGCTAGGACGTTGCCTTTGCTATCGAGAATCTGGCGTACGATGTAAGGGTTAATACGATAGCCGCCATTGGCAAACA
>JAUSQB010000002.1 GCA_030652715.1 Rugosibacter sp. | reverse complement strand
TCGCGCTGCCTGCAGTTCAATCTGAAGCAGATGTCGCAAGCTTCGATTGTGGATCATTTGTCGCAAGTGTTGGCGGCTGAAACCATTCCGTTCGAGCTACCCGCGTTGCGTCATCTGGCCAAGGGCGCAGCAGGCAGCATGCGGGATGCGCTCTCGCTGCTGGATCAGGCGATTGCCCATGGGGCTGGACAGGTAACGGATGAGAGTGTGCGTGCCATGCTGGGCACAGTCGGTGACGAGTATTTATTTGCCTTGCTGGATGGTTTGCTGGCGCAGGATATACACGCCATGCTGGCGGTGGCAAAACAGATGGATGCGGGAAGTTTTTCGTTTGATGGGGGCTTGCAAGAATTAGCCACCTTGTTTCATCGCATTGCGCTCGCTCAATTTGCGCCTGAGGCTTTGATTGATGAAGCAGAGCGCACCGGTTTAACTGTTTATGCCCAGGCATTGGATGCTGAATTTTTGCAATTGGCATATCAAATTGCTATCCATGGCCGGGATGAACTGGCATTGGCACCAGATGAATATGCCGGTTTTGTCATGACCTTGCTGCGCTTGCATGCGTTTCGGCCTGAGCGGAATGTATCCAATGCCGCGCTTGCTGCACCAGCAAAGTCTGCGCCAATAAAAACACCACCGCCTAAGACATCGCCTGCTGCGATTGCTCAAGAAAACACCCGGAACCCTGTACCAAGCGCCGTCCCCCAAGAGGACTTACTTCGCGGCGTATCACCAGCGCCGACTTTTCCCGTGTCATCCACTAGTGCCCCAGCGTCTTCAGGCGATGACTGGCACGCGCAGGTGGCGAAGCTCTCGCTAACCGGGATGGCCAAGCAACTGGCGCAGCACTGCGAGCTCACACAGCTGACCGATACCGCCATTCTGTTGCGGCTGTCCCCCGTGCATAAGCATTTGCTGGGCACGGTGCAGCAAGACAAACTTCAAACGGAGTTGCAATCTCATTACGGGCGCAAGCTGCGCTTGGAAATTGAAGTTGCCGAGCCTGCCAGCATGACTCCGGCTGATCGCAGCCGCACCGCGCAGCGTGAGCGTCAAGACCGCGCGGTTGCTGCCATTGAGCAAGACCCTTTTGTGCGTGAAGTGGTCGATCTTTTCGATGCCAGCATTGATGAATCAACAATCAAATCAGTAACTAAGGAGTAATAAGCATGATGAAAGGCGGCATTGCCGGTTTAATGAAGCAAGCGCAGCAGATGCAAACCAACATGGCCAAAGCGCAAGAGGCACTCGCCTTGCTGGACGTGGAGGGGCAGTCAGGCGCAGGGGCAGTGAAGGTAGTTATGTCTTGCAAGCATGAGGTCAAGCGTGTGACGATTGATCCTTCTGTGATGGATGACAAGGAAATGCTCGAAGATCTGATCGCTGCGGCGATGAACGATGCCAATCGACGCGCCGAAGCGATTAGCGCTGAAAAGATGAGTGGATTTACCGCCGGCATGTCATTGCCACCAGGTTTTAAAATGCCGTTTTAAGCAGAATTCGAGCAAGTTGCATACACTATTTTTACATGCCGAGTCGTTGAGTAATCCACATCTGAGACCACCGCATGCCAGCCAATGCTAGCCTGGAAGAGTTGATCGAGGCCTTGCGCGGCTTGCCCGGCGTCGGTCCCAAGGCAGCGCAGCGTATGGCTTATCACCTGTTGCAGCGTAACCGGCGGGGCGCTGACCGGCTGGCCCGTGCGCTCGATTCGGCCTTGCAAAATTTGCACCACTGCAACCGCTGCAACAATTTCACTGAACAGGACATTTGCGAACGCTGTCTGTCCACGCGGCGTGATCCTTCGCAGCTGTGCATCGTTGAAATGCCGATTGATCTGAACAGCATGGAGCAGACGCAGGCTTATAACGGGCTTTACTATGTGCTGATGGGCCGCTTGTCGCCGCTGGATGGCATTGGCCCCACAGAGCTGGCATTTGGCCGCTTGATTGCGCGGGCCACGGACGGCGTGGTCAAAGAAGTCATTCTCGCCACTAACTTTACGAATGAAGGTGAAGCCACAGCGCATTACCTGTCAGAGCTGCTGCATGCGCGCGACATCAAGGTTAGCCGCATTGCGCGTGGCTTGCCCGTCGGCGGCGAGCTGG
>JAUSQB010000061.1 GCA_030652715.1 Rugosibacter sp. | reverse complement strand
GCCAGGATGCCGTGGGCAATCAAGTCATCGTCTTCAACCAGCAGTACACGCATAGAAAGTCTTCCGCTCCAGGCAGTATTTAGTTATTTGAGGGTAATACTGTTAATGTAGCCTTAATGCAGCCTTGCAAAGATGCGTGCTCTCACCTTGATTTGGAGACGCTCATGCTGCGTTGGCTGCGGTTGTTGTGGTCGATTATCGCATTCACCCTGTTGTGGGTGCCGTCGGCATATGCCCAAGAGGATTTTCTGTCGCCGGAACAGGCTTTCCGCCTGACCGTCATGAAGGAGGGCGGCGACCTGGTGCGCCTGAGCTGGAAAATCAGCGAGGGCTACTATCTTTATCGCAAGCAGTTGAAGATCGAAGGCGAGCCTGTTGGCCGTGTGCAACGGGTAGAGTTGCCTGTCGGCACGCTCAAGACCGATGAGTTCTTCGGCGAAACAGAGGTCTATCACAATAGCTTGGATGTTCTGGTCAAGGCTTACGATGCTCAGGCACTTGATGTCAGTTGGCAGGGCTGTGCCGATGCGGGTCTGTGCTACCCGCCGCAAACCCGGCGGGTGACGCTGGCTGATATCGCCGCGCTTCCGGCCAGCGCACCGGGTGCATTCGCTGTTGATGCGAACCGGGTCGTCGGGGGTGCACTCGGGGAAGATCAGGACTTGGCCGACCGTCTGTCACGTATCAATTTGGGCTGGATGCTGCTGGTGTTCTTCGGCCTGGGGCTGCTGATGATGTTCACTCCCTGCGTGCTGCCAATGGTGCCGATTCTTTCCAGCCTGATCGCGGGGAGCGGAGCAACGCCTAAGCGCGGCTTCATCCTCTCGCTGGCTTTCGTGCTGCCGATGGCGCTGACTTACGCCATATTGGGCGCTGCCGCAGCGCTGGCTGGCGCCAATCTGCAAGCGATGCTGCAAAACCCCTGGGTGCTCGGCGCTTTCGGCCTGATTTTTGTCATGCTGGCGCTGGCCATGTTCGGGTTTTATGAACTGCAATTGCCCGCTGTGCTGCGCAACCGCCTGAACAGCGCCAGCCAGGGTCAGCGTGGCGGCACTGTGGGAGGTGCTGCGGCAATGGGCATCGTGTCGGCGCTGCTGGTGGGCCCCTGCATGACTGCGCCGCTGGCTGGCGCGCTACTCTACATCGGCAATACTGGTGATGCGCTGACCGGAGGACTGGCGCTCTTGTCCATGGGGCTGGGCATGGGGGTGCCGCTGTTGCTGGTGGGAACACTCGGTGCACGTCTGCTGCCGCGTCCCGGCGACTGG
>JAUSQB010000484.1 GCA_030652715.1 Rugosibacter sp. | reverse complement strand
TTACGAACGTCAAGGCTTTGTCGGCGAGTCGTTCACCACGGGGAAACGGATCAGCAACTTCGAGCGCTATGGCTTCAATGATCACGCTTCGTCGGTCGTGGTTATTGGTAATCGTTGGGAGGTTTGCGAGAATGCGCAGTTTAGTGGCCGCTGTGTTGTGTTGCGCGAAGGCAATTATCCGTCATTGGCCTCGATGGGATTGAACAACCGCATTTCATCAGTGCGTCCCGTCAGCAAGGATGCGAACATTGGTAACAATCGCTACGCACCGGCTCCTGTTGATAACTACTACCATCGGCGCAGCAACGAGCGGTTGTACGAAGCTGATGTCATTTCTGTGCGCGCAGTCGTTGGTCCACCTGAGCAGCGTTGCTGGGTCGAGCGAGAGCAGGTGGCAGAGGAGCGCAGCAAAGCCAATGTTCCCGGTGCGATTGCCGGGGCGTTGATTGGCGGTATTCTCGGCCACCAGGTTGGCGGCGGGCGTGGCAAGGATATCGCGACAGTAGGCGGCGTAGTCGCCGGCGCTGCGGTGGGCGCCAATGTCGGCCGCACCAACGGACAAGCGGCAACAACGAGAGATGTTCAGCACTGCAACAGTGTCCCCAGTCAGGCAAAGCCGGAGTTCTGGGATGTCACCTACAACTTCCGTGGCCAGGAACATCGCATACAGATGACTGCACCACCCGGGCCTACGGTTACCGTTAACGATCAGGGGGAACCACGAGAGTAATATCAGTCCCACTGAGGCCGCAGGAAATTTACAGCACGGGGTTTATTAGCTGTTGCGCGGCTACAGTGCCTGATCGTTTCGAGCTGTGGAAAGACCTGTGCGAGCACCCTGCCGTGGTCAAAAAAGAATTGGGAAGATGGAGCCACCTGTTGCCTTGGCAAAAAGCTAATGACAACTTAGCGAAAAACCACCGTCTTGTTGCCATGCACCAGCACGCGATCTTCCAAATGGTAGCGCAGGCCGCGCGCGAGCACGGTTTTTTCGATGTCCTTGCCATATCGCACCATGTCTTCGACAGAATCCGAGTGGTCGATGCGAATCACGTCCTGCTCGATGTTCGGTCCTTGATCCAGCGCCTCGGTAACGTAGTGACAGGTAGCGCCGATGAGTTTGACGCCGCGCGTGTAGGCTTGGTGGTAAGGCTTGGCGCCAACGAAGGAAGGCAAAAAGCTGTGGTGAATGTTGATGATGCGTCCGGCATAAGCAGCGCATAGTTCGGGCGAAAGAATCTGCATGTAGCGCGCCAGCACCATGGTGTCGCCTTGGGCTGCTTCAAACAGGCGATGCACTTCGGCATATGCGGCAGATTTATTGTCTGGCGTGACAGGCACGTGATGAAACGGAATGCCATGCCATTCAACGAAACCTTTAAAGGTGTCGTGGTTTGAAATCACACAAGCAATATCGATATTTAATTCTTGCGCTTGCCAGCGGGCAAGCAGGTCGTACAAACAGTGTTCCTGCTTGCTGACCATAATCACCACGCGTTTTTTGACAGCAGAATCGTTGATGCGCCAGTTCATGCGCAGATCGGTCGCGATCGGGTTGAAGCGCTGACGAAATTCTTCGAGCGAAAAAGGCAGTGAATCCGCTTTGACTTCGATGCGAATGAAATAGCGGCCATCAATCGCATCGGCATGAAAACTGGATTCAAGAATCCAGCCTTGGTGTTCCGCGATAAAGCCGGTGACGCGGGCGATGATGCCGACCTGGTCAGGGCATGAGGCGCTGAGCGTATAAAAGCGCTGGGTGTGCATCAGGCGAGCGAAGCAATTCTGGTGGCAGCAGAATCAATTTCAGCGCGCACGGCAGCGTAATTCATGGCGACAGGAAAT
>JAUSQB010000059.1 GCA_030652715.1 Rugosibacter sp. | reverse complement strand
ATCGTGTCTGACCCCATTTTGAAATTTCGAGTCCTTTTTGTCATTGCGTTATTGTTGGTTTCCGGGGTCACGCTTTGGGGCGGCTATGAGCATCTTGGCCGAACACCGCGCGAGTTGATGGACTATGCTGAAAGGCGTCTGGATGGTCACCCAAAGCTGGAATTTATTGCGCTGCCAGTGATAGTGGTGGCTCGTCAGTATTTCAATGCGCCATCACCCAAGGACAGGCGCAAGTTGGCTTTTTATATCCCGCCCCCGCCGCCACTCATCATTGATAAAGCGGCAGAAAATCCACCGCTCATCCAGCCCGACAATCCGGGCGCTCCGCGCATCTGGCGCGTTGGGCCTGGCCAGGCAATCAGCCGCATTAGCGATGCGGCTCGAATGGCAAAGGATGGCGATGTTGTTGAAATTCTGGCCGGAGAATACTTTGGTGACGTAGCCACCTGGCCGCAAAAAAAACTCGCCATCCGTGGCATAGGCGGCAACGCGAGAATTTACGCCAATAACAAAAGCGCCCAGGGGAAAGCCATTTGGGTAATCAATGGCGCATTTGACATACAAAACATCGACTTTATCGGCGCGCATGTTGAAGATAAAAATGGAGCAGGCATAAGATTTGAAAGCGGCCATCTGAAAATCAAGAATTGTCTTTTCTACGCCAACCAAAATGGCCTCCTCACTGCCGCTGCAAAGGATGCGACGCTGGAAATTGAAAACAGCGAATTCGCCTACAATGGCATAGGCGATGGCCTGAGCCATAACCTATACGTTGGCCCCATAAAATTCCTGAAAGTGACAGGCAGCTATTTTCACCATGCCAACGTGGGCCATCTATTGAAAAGCCGTGCCGCAAACAACTTGATCGCCTATAACCGCCTGACCGATGAAAATGGCGGCACGGCAAGCTATGAGATGAATTTCCCCAATGGCGGCATCGTGGTCGCCATTGGCAATATCATCCAGCAAAATCAGGAAACCGAAAACTCGGCCATGATCGCCTATGGCGAAGAAAAAAATCTCAAACAAAAAAACGCGCTGTATCTCGTGAACAATACCCTCGTCAATGACCATCCCCACGGCGGCGCCTTTCTTCGCGCTGCCCCAGGCGCTGACCAAATCGTATCCGCCAACAACCTGCTCATAGGCTCTGGGAAATATCATGCGGCCAACCCCATCGATTCATCCAATGACATTCATGCAGGATGGAATATCTTTACTCAACCATCACGCTACGATTACCGCCTGAATCCCCAAGGGAAAAAACTAGCCTACCGCGCCAACCCAGTCACATTACCCCTCTTGGACGAGTCTTTTTCGTACCCTCTGCAATTTGAATATGCTCACCCAAGCATGGTGAAGCCTCTGCCTGCGCCCCTTAATCATCCCGGCGCTCTGCAATCTTGAAAACTGCAAGCAGTTTCTCTGCGCCTCTCAAGATCACCCCATGCCCCCGATAAGCCAAAACAGCCCTAAAACCAATCTTATCCGCGGTGCCGCCTGGACTATCGGCACCCGCTGGCTCATCAAAGGGCTGGGCTTTATCAACACCGTCATCATGGCACGGCTGTTAATGCCGGAAGATTACGGCATCGTGGCCATGGGCATGCTGGTGGTTGGCATCATTCAAACCCTGCTTGACTTTGGCCCCGGCACTGCCTTGTTACGCAAGGCAGAAGTCTCGCGAGATGAAATTGATTCCGCGTGGACGCTGGGTATTATTCAAGGGCTAGGCATGGGCGTTATGCTATTGCTTACCCTCCCGGTTGCCCTCGATTACTTCAAAGAACCCCGGCTCACCTTTGTGCTGTGGTCGCTTGCCGCCAGTGTGATCTTCATCAGCTTTGGCAATATCGGCCAGATATTAGCGCGCAAGGCATTTATCTACACACTGGACTTCAAAATCTCCACCGTCACAAAAGTTATCAGCGTCATCACCACTGTCATTGCTGGCGTGATATTGCGCGATTACCGTGCTCTGGTGATTGGCATCATCGCGGGGTATACCGTTCCCGTATTCTTGAGTTATCTCTGGCACCCCTACCGCCCACGCTGGAACACCTCGAAAATCGGCGAGATATGGGCAATCACCAAGTGGCTGATGGTAGCGCGCGTTGGTCAATTCATTTTGCGCAAAGGGGACGAACTTGTCGCTGCCCGCATCGGCACAACGCATCAATTCGGGGTTTATAACGTGGGCTCGGATCTGGGCCAAATGCCCGTGGGCGAAATTGGCCCGGCCATGTTAAAAGCGCTTTTACCCGTGCTCTCCTCCCTGGAGGGGAATATCGAACGCACCAATCAGGCAGTGATCAAAACTATCGCAGCGGTGAATACCGTCATCTGGCCCATCGGGCTCGGGTTTATGGCTATTGCCGCTCAAGCAACCCACATTGCCCTCGGCAGCAAATGGCTGGATGCGGTGCCCTTTGTTTCGCTGTTTGCTTTAGCTTCCATCCTGCAAACCATGACCTCGCCTGCCAACACCTTGCTGATCCTGCATGGCCATACCCGATCGCAAAGCCAGATTGTCTGGATCGAATTTGCCAGCTTTGTCCTCGCTGCTTTCGCGCTTGTCCCCGGCTTTCATCTGGTCGGGCTCGCCTTGGCGCGAATACTCAGTTCTGCCGTCAGCTCATTGGTCACTTTGCTCTATGCCAAAAATATCTGTCAGCTGCCCATGACTACTTCCCTTAAAACCGTGGGCCGCCCGCTCGTCGGCGCTGTCTTGATGTATGGGCTCGTCAATTACATGATCTCGCTGCCAGGGATGGTCGCCTCGCCAGCACTAGGCCTTGTGGCTGCTATACTTTCCGGCATGATTTTCTTCATGCTGTGGTCATTGGCGAGCTGGCACGTAATCGGGCGGCCTGAAGGGCTGGAATCAACCATCATGGACAAAATCACCCAGTGGCGCATGAGCGGGTCCAACTAAACATCTTAGATATCACGCCAAAAGCCCCTCTCCCCTTGCGGGAGAGGGGTTGGGGAGAGGGGTAAATGGAGCAGCGGGAATTTGCCAAGCATCTGCGACACCGCATGACCGAGAGCGAGACCAAGCTGTGGCGGCACTTGCGTGCGCATCGCCTGAATGGCGAAAAATTCAGACGCCAACAACCAATGGGGCCTTATATAGTCGATTTTGTACATTTTGGAGCACGACTGATCGTAGAAGCCGATGGCGGACAGCATAATGATGCGCTTCGTGATGAAAGCCGAGATGCTTGGTTGCGTGCGCAAGGGTTCAAGGTGCTGCGGTTCTGGAACAATGAAATCATGAGTAATCTGGAAGGAGTATTGGAAACTGTAATGGCGGCGGTGACTCTACCCCCTCTCCCCCAACCCCGCTCTGCGTACCTGGAACTCCGCTTCGCGGCAGGCATCTCCCGCGAGGGGAGAGGGGGGAATATATTTATTTGTCCAACATGTTCAAATGTCCCTCGCATGACCAGTACAAAACCGTAAGACTTTTCAATCATCATTGGCTCACACCCGATACACATCAACAGGATACCCATGCAAGGCTACATCACCCTCGCCACCGGCAGCCGCTTTTATCTTGATCTGGCCATGAACCTGGTGCTCTCATTAAAGCTCAACGACCCCACCCGCCCGGTATGTATCGTGACCGACCGCACCATGGACATCCCCGAGGATTACCGCAAATACATTGACCAGATCACTTTTATGGACGCCAAGCCCGGATTTCACGGCTGCCTTAACAAACTGCGCGTCAATGAAGTCAGCCCATTTGACGAGACCCTGTTTGTCGATTCCGACTGCATACTGCTCAAAAACGATATGGACAGACACTGGGCCAAATTTCAAAGCCCCGGTTTTTGCAGCCCGGGCAGCAAAGTTACCTCAGGCCGCTGGTACGGATTCGATATTGCCGAAGTGATTAAAAAACTTGGCATTGACTACATGCGCACCTTGAATTCCGGTGTTTTTTACTTCCGCCAGGGCGCTGAATCCGACCATTTTTTCGCCACCGCGCTGGACCTCGTGGAAAACCACAAAGAACTGCTCGGCTCATTTCACCGCAACAAGCTGCAACTGGCGGATGAACCCTTTATTGGTGCCACCTTAGGCAAACTGCATACCCCGACAGTCAGCTACCGCCCGGCCGAAGGCAGCATACAAATCACGACGATTAACGCCTCCAACATTCACTTTGACCCCTTCACCCGCACCAGCCAGATCACCCGGCATGACGACTTCCGTCTGCTGGGCCGATTTTTCCCGCGCAAACACGTGCAACACTCGCCCTCATTTGCACACTTTGTCAAACTCAAACCCAAAGCCGTCTATCAGCGTATTTCAGATCAACTGCGCGATCATTTCGGCCTGCCCCGTTTCGCCGTATGACTACCACAGCGCCCACCCCGCTATCCTGCTACATCCTCACCTATAACAGCGAACGCCGTCTGGCGCAGGTGCTCGTCTCCATCCAGCAGATAGCGGATGAAATTCTCATTGTGGATTCAGGCAGCACAGACCAGACACTGACAATAGCCTGCAGCTTTGGCGCGACCATTCTCACGCGCAGTTTTGACAACTTTCGCGACCAGCGCATTTTTGCCGAAGATCATTGCACCTGCCCTTGGGTACTGGCGCTGGATTCGGATGAAGTCGTCTCAGAAGCACTCGGCAAACGCTTGCAGCAGTTCAAAAACACCCACTTTCAAAACGATGCAGGAACAACGCCTGACGGATTTTCCATCCGCAGAAATTGGTTTTTCATGGGGCAACCTGTGCGCAATTTTTACCCCGTCAAAACCCCTGAATTCATTGTCCGCCTGTTTCAGCGTGAGCGCTTGAGCCATCGTGGCAGCCGCATCATTCATGAACAACTGCAACTGGATGGCGCCAAGATCGGCCAGATCAACGAACCTCTGCTGCATTACAGCTGCGACAGCATTGATGACCTTTACGCAAAAATCGGCCTCTACACAAAACTCGCCGCAGAAGACATGCAGGCTAAAGGCGAGCCATCCTCCTGGCTGAAAATTACCATCTACCCGTGGCTGATCTGGGCGCGCTGGCACCTGCTCTACGGCGGCTGGCGCGATGGGGCACCGGGGTGGATACTTGGCAAGTATGTGCGGGATACGGTTTATCTCAAGTATTTGAAGCTCAAGTATTTGAATACTGACAAACCGGAAACAGCCTAGCGATGCACGCCCAATTTATAAACCGCCAAAAAGTCGGCGCTGGCGAGACGGCGACATAAGTCATGACTCCGCCCCAAACCCCACGGCGCAGCCTCTTGCTGACCTATCACGACCCACAATGCACCAACTATGGCGCAGGTCAACGAACGCACTTTCTACTCAAGGCACTTGGTCAATACGCCACAACGGATGTGGTCTTATTGTCTGAAACCGATGCACCTAATCACACAACTGACCTGCCCGCTGAACTCGGTGGCGGCAAGCTCTTCCACCTTAACTATGTGCCGAAAAACTTGCTGGATCGCGCCTGGTGCGGGCTGCCCTCAAAACGGCTCTCAACCCTGCTTACCAACACCATCGATTTCAACCAGTACGACTGCATTGTTTGCCGCTACATCACGCCTTACCTGAAATTCAATTTGCCCGGCAATAAACCACTCATCATTGACTTTGACGATCCGATTTACAGCATTTCATGGTCACTCTTAAATTCCCCGCGTGCCCTCCTCAAAGAAGCGGTCAAGTGGCTTAATCAACGCCTCATCACATGGCGCTTAAAAGCGGCACGCCTCAAAAGCGCCACCTTTTTGTTTGTTTGTGAGCGCGACCAAAAAGCCTTCCCCCAGCTAAAAGGCGGGTTACTCAGCAACATGCCGGCCTTCCCCCAACACCCGGCCGATTACTCAGCATCTGACGGCAAAACCCTGCTGTTTGTGGGCTTCATGTCCTGGCAGCCGAACATCATTGCAGTGGAACATTTTCTGGCCCATATCTGGCCGAAGATTCTTGCAAAAAACCCATCCGCCCAATTCAGGATTGTGGGCAAAAGCACACCGGAAAATTTAAAGCGCTGGAATACCTTTCCGAATTGCATCGCAGAAGGCTATGCCGAAAACATTGATGCGGCTTATAAAAATGCGGCTATTTGCGTTGTTCCCGTGTTGTCCGGCGGTGGCTCAAACATTAAGGTGCCGGAAGCCCTGGCGCATAATCGCCCGGGTGTTGTCAGCGTTTATGCTTTTAATGGATGGCGAAATTACTTTGTGGAAAATAAAGACCTCCTTGTGGCGTATGACGACGATGCTTTTGCCGCACACTGTACCGCCTTATTAACAGACCGCGAGTTGGCCTTGAAGCTTGCACAAACCGGACATCATAGCGTCCTGCGAAAACTATCGTTCGACTCGTTTGCCAAGCAAGTCGGGTATACACTCCAGTCTGTTTTCCCTGCGCAAACGCAATAAACAGGAAACTTAACGCGACATGGCCCACGACACGAAAACCAAACAAAGCCTGGCTGAAAAGCTAAAAGGAATAAAACCTTTTATCAGGATAATGTTGACCGTCTCGACAAGGCTTTTTTTGTTACGCCTGCTAAGCCGCTTCTCGCTAACACAGCACCAGCGGGACAAAGTCCTGCTGTTTGCCACCGATGCAAATAGCCTGCTCGGCTCTCTGGGGGATGTTGCCATGATGACGAGCGTCATCAATGCCATCAAAGCCAATAGCCCATCAACACAGGTTTGCATCGCCGGGTATAAGGACTAAGACATCGACATTCCAGGCGTCGGCCCCATGCGGGTGATTGGCGTATTCAATAAAACACACGGAATCACGAACTTTCATCGCGCCCTGCTTGAAGCTAAGGGGGTCGTCATGCTGGGCGCTGACATCATGGATGGTCACTATGATCCGGGCTTTGTTTGTCAACTCATAGCCTTGGCAAACCATGCCAGCCGATGCAACGTCTCCGTCTCCATTCTTGGCTTCAGTTTTAATCAATCTCCGCACCCGTCAGTGCTTCATGCATTCTCGACCTTGAAGAAAAACATTGCGGTTTTCATTCGTGACGAGCCTTCACGACAACGTTTTAGCCAGCTCACGAAATGTCAATCCGACCTGGTGGCCGATGTAGCATTCTTGCTTCGCCCAAGCCATCCTGGCGATGCGGTATTGACATGGATAAGACAACAAAGAGAAAACAATGGCTTGGTTGTTGGCTTGAACATTAACTTCCATGCCTTTGGCCGACTTGCAAACAACATTGATCAGTTCGTCGAACAATTTATTGATTACTTACCCGCCACTATTGATCAACGACCGGTCAGCTATCTTTTCATACCGCACGATTTCAAGAAAAAAAGCGGGGACGTGGCATTGGCAGAAACATTCACTGCAAAATATGCCGCCACCTTTGCTGATCGCGCATGGTGTTTCAAAACAAATAACCCCTCAGAAGTCAAAGGGCTGATGAGCCATTTGGATTGCCTATTGACGGGGCGAATGCACTTGGCCATCGCAGCGTTAGGCGCTGGAACGCCTACGGTAGGCATCGCCTACCAGGATAAATTTGAAGGTCTTTTTATGCATTTTGGCCTCAATGGCCAGGGCTTGCTATTAACGCCGGATGAATGTCTATCCGAAAAACTCAACAGCACGCTTTGCAAGGCTTGGAATCAACATGAAGAAATTAGGCAAATCATTGCCTCAAGACTACCGGCAATCTTGATGCTGTCGAAAAAAAATCTGGCTCCTTTATTAAAAAACCTATCCCAAACTAATTAGCTTAATGAATAAAACAACATTCATCCTCTACGGCGCCGAAGCCAAGCCCCGCCCGCCCTTATCCGTGATGGAGCAATTGCGTACCGCTGCGCGCCGCAAATTGCATGGCTATCGCGATGCCACCCACTTTCGTCATGGCGATCTCTCGCATCTCGACTATCGTAACTACGAGGGGCAGGACACCATCAACCTGGGCGATGTGGCGATTTATCAATCCACCGCCGCATTCATCCAGCGCGCGCTACCGGAAGCGGACATCCTGCCCATGAACTGGGGGGAACTTGGCCAGCATTCATTCAAGAATGAAGACCATCACAAAACCATGCTGATTTTTAGTGGCAGTGGGTACTTTTTTCTTACCGCGAATGGGCGGCTCCCTTCACGAATAAAAGATGATCTCGACGCCTTGCGCCGCCATGCCATCCCTGCTTTTTTCTTTGGCGTGGGCTTGAACAGGCCGGGGCAAATGAATTTAGATGCGTCTGTCAGCCTGCACCCGGAGGATGCGGCACTGGTCACCCAACTGCTGGATTATGCGCAGGCCGTCTCGGTGCGCGATGCGGCGACCCAATCCGCTTTGGCACCCTTAACATCAAAACCCATTCACCTGATCGGCGACCCAGCGCTGCATTTCTTTCATGCCATGGGGATGCAGACGCCCTCCGCCACAATTCATCCAGCAAACACTCCGCCGGTTATCGGCGTGAATTTCTCGTTCCACGGCAAGAATTCAAACGCGCTGCTCAAGAAAAACCTGGAAGGCTACTGCGCGATATTGCTCAGGCTGCAAAAAGAAACCGGTGCGGAATTCCGCTATTTTGTTCATTACGCTACCGAAAACATCGTGCCCAAACTCCTCACCCAGCGCGGCATAAATGTCAAAAAAGTTCCCGAAGGGACGCACCGCGCTG
>JAUSQB010000468.1 GCA_030652715.1 Rugosibacter sp. | reverse complement strand
TATCCAGGTTATGCCGCACATACCGCACAGGAGCACGCTCTTCTGGCAAGGCGCGCAGCTAGCAATCACGGTCGATCGTAAAACCCTCCGGCGCTGCACCATCGGCCAGCCATTGCGTCATGGCCGTTGCGGGCGCCAGCTTGGTTTTAAGCAGACTCAACGGCAAGTCACCGAGCGATAATTTCAGCTGTTCGATCGCATCATCAGCCCGCTGGCTTGATGCGGCATCCACCACCAGCCAGCGATTGACCGGGTCAATCCAAAGATAGGTCAGGCCACGTTTGGCAAAGGCACGCGGAAGCAACTCCAGCGTCATGTGCTCGATTACTTCACGCACCTGTTTTCGCCCGGGCTTATAGCCTTGCGCCGCTTCAATATCCTCAAGTTTTTCTTGTGCATATTGGCGCACCACCGCAGCGGGCAGCAGTTTTTGCTCAACGCCCAGCGCAATCAGTTGCTGTTTTTGCTGGGTAAATACCAACTCGCCTTCCGCACCGCGCGGCGGCACCCAGCCACGCGCCATTTGATCAGTGGCACCACACCCGACAAACAATCCACGTTTAAGGGCGACGGTTAAATCCTCGCTGGAATACTGCCAAGCATCGGCAAGACGAAAAATCTGAAGGTTACGAAACCACATGGCAAGGGAGCACGAGTAATTAAAAGGGTTTGGATTCTACGCAGCCACCGCTAAAAAAACGACGCCTCGCTAACGTTATTCTTTCATCACATCCGCCCCGGCAGGCGGCGTAAAGCGAAAAAGGCTGGCCGCTAACGGGGGATTCACTTCAAAGCGATCAAAGCGCAACAGGCTGATTTGGCCAAAGCTGTCGTGAATTTCCATACTCACCGGCTGGTTCGCCTTAAAGCCGATTTTTACCCGTTCAAAACTGGCTTCCCCCGTGCGCGATGTGGCCTCGATAAACTCAAGGCCATCAGCAGCAGGGGCTTCCTTCAGCTCAAAATTCTTTTCTATATCCTGCCCTGCCAATAACGCAGCGGGGCTGGCACCCAAAGCCGTGCCCACTTTCTTGATCGCCACCTGATTCAGCTCGGGGTCAAAACTCCAAAGCTGGACGCCATCGCTGACCAGCAATTGCGGGTAGGGCTTTTCATACGACCAGCGAAATTTTCCCGGCCGTTGCATGGAAAAACTGCCGGAAGATTGCTGCGGCTTGCGACCTGATTTGCTCACCACGCTCTGGCTAAAGGTGCCACGCGCACTCGTGGTGTGCGCAACAAAATGTTTTAGTTGTTCAAGCCCGGACGCCCATGACATGCTGGCTACGCCAGAGCAGCCCACAGCACATAGTGCCAGCAAAATACCGCGTAGTTTTTTCATGTGCCGATTATCGCTCAAGACGTTTTATTCTCAGGGGCAAATTTGTGAAAAAATGTTGCCAACTCGCTATGCCTCACGCAGCACTGCACGATGTTTCTCGCCTTATTCTGCACGTTCAGGCGCAATGACTTCACGGCCACCGGCGTTATTCATCGGCGAGACCAGCCCGGCCTTTTCCATCGCTTCGATCATGCGCGCCGCGCGGTTATACCCGATGCGCAGATGGCGTTGCACCAGCGAAATCGAAGGGCGCCGGTTCTTCAACACAATCTCTACGGCCTGGTCGTACATCGGGTCGGCCTCGCCGTCCGACGCGCCACCGCCCTCGCCGCCGGCACCCGCCTCGTCCTCGAGCGTGCCGCCTTCGAGAATGCCCTCGATGTAGTTCGGCTGGCCCTGGCTGCGCAGGTAGTCGGCCACGCGGTGCACTTCCTCGTCGCTGACGAAGGCGCCGTGCACGCGGATCGGCAGGCCGGTGCCCGAAGGCATGTAGAGCATGTCGCC
>JAUSQB010000465.1 GCA_030652715.1 Rugosibacter sp. | reverse complement strand
AAACACTTTTATGGATTCGCTTGACTGCCTGCGACCCATGGGGTTGATGGTCAGCTTTGGCAATGCCTCCGGCCCGCCACCTGCGCTGGAACTGCGCGAACTGGCTCGGCGTGGGTCACTGTTTGTCACCCGGCCGACGCTGTACACTTATACTGCCAAGCGCAGTGATTTACTGGCCATGGCTGACGAGCTGTTTGCCGTTGTCATGTCGGGTCAGGTTAGAATCAAAATCAATCAAACGTATGCACTTAAAGATGCGGCACTCGCCCACGCTGATTTAACCGCCAGAAAAACCACCGGTTCAACTATTTTGCTACCCTAAAAAACCATGCAAACTTTTCTGATTGCCAATCCTAAAGGCGGCGTGGGTAAAAGCACGCTGGCAACCAATCTGGCGGGCTACTTTGCTCGCGCAGGCCACCGCGTCATGCTGGGAGACATCGACCGGCAACAGTCGTCGCGTGCATGGCTCAAATTGCGCTCGCCTGCCCTGCCATCCATCGCGAGCTGGGACATGGCCGATGATCGCCCTGCCAAGCCACCCAAAGACACGACGCACGTGGTGCTGGATACCCCGGCCGGGCTGCATGGCAAGAAACTGACGCAGATATTAAAACAGGCCAACCGCGTGATTGTTCCGCTGCAGGCATCCATTTTCGACATTCTCGCCACGCGCGATTTTCTACAGCAACTGGCCGAAGAAAAAAGCCTGCGCCAACACGACACCTTTGTCGCCATTGTTGCCATGCGCGTTGACCCGCGCACCCGTGCTGCGGGCGAGCTTGAACGCTTTCTCGCCAACACGGGCCTGCCCGTTATCGCCCATCTGCGCGACACACAAAACTACGTGCAGGCAGCGGCCCATGGCATGAGCATTTTCGACCTCTCCCCCGCACGCAGCGAAAAAGACCGCGAACAATGGCAATCCCTGCTGGCTTGGGCTGACAAAAAATAAGTGCTGATTTAAATATTGGAGGATAAAAAATGGCCCTTCGATTTACAGGACGTTGCGTTGTTGTCACTGGTGCAGCCGCAGGCATAGGGCGGGCAGCCTCTGTGCGTTTCGCATCAGAGGGGGCACGTGTGTGCCTCATTGACGTTGACCGCATCGGCCTTGAAGAAACGCTAAACCAGATCAAAAATGCCGGCGGGGATGCCTTCATCGCCCAGTGCGATGTATCAGATGAGGCCAGCGTGCGCGACGCGATTAAGCATGCCGAAGAAGCCTACGGGTCAGTGCGTGTGTTGTTCAACAATGCCGGCATTGAATCAGGAGACGGCCTCACGGATTCACTCGATCTTGCCAACTGGGAACGTATCCACTCGGTTAATACGCGCGGCCCGTTTCTGGTCGCCAAATACGCACTGCAAAGCATGCTGCGCGGCGGCAAGAGTGGCGTCATCACCACTACGTCGTCCATCGGCGGGCTGATCGGCACGCCGGGGCTGCATGCCTACAGCACATCCAAAGGCGCAGTGATCGCGCTGACTCGTTCCTGGGCTGTCACCTATGCCAAACAAGGCATCCGTGCCAACGCCATTTGTCCGGGCTTGGTCATGACCCCCATGGTGACACGCATCGGCAAAGGATTCATTGATGGGGCCACCGCCATGACCCCGCTGGGCCGTGGCGCAGACCCGTCTGAAATCGCCAACCTGGTCGCCTTTTTATCGTCGGACGAAGCCAGCTTTATCACCGGCGCGATTATTCCGATCGACGGCGGCTATACAGCGCAATAAAGCGACGCAGGACAATGGCGTTGACCTTGAGGGAGAGCGTCATTGTCATGACAAGAAAAGTCGGCGCTGGCAAGACGGCGAAAAATGGTATGGTCATCGCAACGACTACTCACGCTTCATAGGGAGAATTTACCTTGAATGCAAAAACAAACACCCCGGCTACCGGCTCAGTGCAGGTAGAAACATTTAATACCGTTGTCATCGGCGCGGGATTTGCCGGGCTGTATGCGCTGCACCGTCTGCGCGATCAAATGGGCGTCTCGGTCCGCGTTTTTGATGTCGCTGGCGATGTCGGCGGCACGTGGTACTGGAACCGCTACCCAGGTGCTCGGTGCGATATCGAGAGCATTCACTATTCATACTCTTTTTCTGAAGCGCTGCAGCAGGAATGGACATGGACCGAGCGTTTCGCCGCACAGCCAGAAATCCTGCGCTATCTCAATCACGTCGCCGACCGGTTTGATCTGCGCAAGGATATTCAATTCAACACGCGGATCACCTCGCTCGTGTGGGACGAAAAAAACAAGCTTTGGCAAGTCGGCACCAAGGACGGCATCATCGCGCGCGCGAAATTCCTCATCGCAGGCACAGGCAATCTCTCTGTCGCGAAGACGCCCGAATTTAAAGGGTTTGAAAACTTCAAAGGCGAGATTTATTCCACGGGCAACTGGCCGCATGAGGGTGTCAATTTCACTGGCAAGCGGGTTGGAGTTATTGGTGCGGGAGCCAGCGGCATCCAGGCGATCACCGAAATCGCCAAAGAGGCAGCCCACCTCACCGTGTTTCAGCGCACGCCCAACTATGCTGCACCGATTGGTAATGCACCAATGGACTCTGAAACCGATCGGCAGGTTAAGGCACACTACGCGGAAATTCGCACCAAATCACGCAACTCCTTCATTGGCTTGCCTTACGATCAGGCGCAGCCCTCGGCGCTGACAGTCTCGGCCGAGGAACGGCGGCGAGTCTATGATGAGTGTTACGCGCAAGGCGGCTTTCGGCTGATTTTCGACAGCTTTGCGGATATGCTATTCAACAAGGAATCCAACGATACAGCCGCCGAATATATCCGCGCCAAAATTCGCGAACGGGTAAAAGACCCTAAAGTCGCCGATATATTGACGCCCAAAGACTATCCCTATGGCACCAAGCGGCCGCCGCTTGAGACAAACTACTACGAAACCTACAACCGGGATAACGTGACCTTGGTTGACATCAAAAACTCACCGATTGAGAGGATCACCGAGCACGGCATCCGCACCGCATCCGGCGAGTACGAACTCGATGCCATCGTGCTGGCCATCGGGTTCGATGCCATGACCGGCCCGCTGCTGCAGCTGGGCATCGTCGGGCGCAACGGGGAAAAGCTGGCGGACAAGTGGGCAAACGGCCCGCTCACGTATCTTGGCATCGCCACCCATGGCTTTCCGAACCTGTTCTTTATCACCGGCCCACAAAGCCCCGCAGTCCTCTACAACATGCCGCTGGCCATTGAAGACCACGTCGACTTTGCAACGGATGCCATTCAATACCTGCGTGACCACGATCTCGATGTCATCGAGCCAACGCTCGAAGCGGAGACCCAGTGGGTGGCGCACGTCTATGAGCTGGCTCAGCAAACCCTGCTGCCAGGCACGGACTCCTGGTACACCGGCGCAAATATTCCCGGCAAGCCGCGCGGCTGCATGATTTACCTCGGCGGTGCCCCTGCCTACCGCAAGATATGTGCTGACGTTCAAAACAACGGTTACACAGGATTCGCACTTGATCATAGCGCCATGAAGCACTCAACTGCTACAGCCTAAATGAGCGCTTCTGCCTGCTTAAGATAGGCAGCGGTAATCGGGAGGCCTCTTTTTTCTAACGCCTCAACCAATTCAGTCGCAGACCGTGGGGGATTTTTCCAGCGAGCTCGCATGCTCTTGATTGCTTCAATTGCAACCAGCTCCTGCAACTGAAGCTGATTCATGACGAAATCGTCTGGGTGCTGCACTTCTATGCCATGTGGTGAAAGTATCTCCGGAGGAAAATCTTTTATGTTGAATGTCACGATCACATCGGCATGGCCAGCAATTGCCGCCGCGACAACATGCTGATCACTCTCATCCGGCAAAACAGTACATCCTATTAACGGCTCGTAATGCTCGACTATGGCGTCGGGAATTGCTTCATTCATGGCAGCAATGATCCCAGGCAATTGAGCCGCAATAGCAGGTCGAACTTTCGCTAAATTGCCTGTCCATTCATCGTGAATGGCTGATGTCCAACGCGCGTGATAAAGTCCGACACTTGCAAGACTCAGCAAGAGGTCGCGCACCAACATTGGATACAAGGTGTTTGCATCCAATATGGCGGTATATTTTGCCGACCCGGCCATTCAAAATTCCATACCGAGCGATTCAGAGATATCCGTCAATTTTTGCAGTGCATCTTCGGTATTTTTTTGTTGCTGCGCCTGGTAGCGCTTGAGCTCAGAAAATTCGATGCGGCGATGTCTATTAACTTTGTGACACTTAAGGCGACCCGCTTCAATCTCTTTAATGACGAACGGTCTTGAAACATTTAAAAAACCGGCAGCTTCTTGCGTGGTGAGCTCATGTTTTTGGGGCATCAACACGATAGGCTGCTGTTGTGCCATTCGCTTCAGCATTTCTGCAAAGAACCGAAGTGCTTGGGGAGGCAGTATCAGAGCAGGTGCATCGGTTTGCCCTCCATGCTCATCAACCAATACGATCCGAGGCGCATTGGAATGATCCAAGGCGGTCATAAGGCAGCGCAATGCGACCTTGGCCATTTCCGCCTCTTCCTCACTGGCCACGGGCTCTAGCAAGTCTGGCGATTTCATGATGTCTTCCTTTGTTATGAGGTTCAAGGCAACCCCGAAGGAAATTGTACATCGATTCGAATTATTCGCAACAAACGAAATAGGCGATTTTTAATTGCCTGGCAGCCATCCTCTCCAACACAACGCAAAAACTATTTACTTGTATTCAGCGAAAATAATTTTCACGTCCTTGTGCGCACGCTCTAGCGAACAGATCGTCGGATCATCGTCGTGTGCGATAAAAAAATCGTCTGCCTGGGCGCGCATCACCATCTGGATGGCCGCCTCGTCAGCGATGTCGTACTTCTCGACCATGAGCGTGGTGACTTCGTCCAGATATTCTTCGTAGTTCATGTTTTCTCTGCCTCAGGAATGCGGCATGGGCATGACGCCACAGCCAACTAAGCGCTCAGTATACAAATACAAAACCTAAACTTTAAGTACCGCCGGGCTTTCCATCCTGCCTCAGAAAATCAACATACAGCGCCTCTACCTGCGCTCTAGCCCACGGGGTACGGCGAAGAAACTTGAGACTGGAGGCAACGCTAGGCTC
>JAUSQB010000460.1 GCA_030652715.1 Rugosibacter sp. | reverse complement strand
ATCGGCATTGATGTTGTAGGTTTCACCTTCGCTACCTACGCCAATCGGCGCAATCACCGGAATGAAGTCGCCTGAATCAAGCAACGCAATCAGGGTGGGATCAATGGAGACAATCTCGCCGACCTGGCCGATGTCGAGCATTTCGCCAGGTTTTTCCGTATTTTCGATGAGCAGTTTTTTAGCGCGGATGAAATTGCCATCCTTGCCAGTCAAACCTACCGCCTTGCCGCCTTGCTGGTTGATGAGGTTGACGATCTCTTTATTGACCTGGCCGCCAAGCACCATTTCCACCACGTCCATGGTTTCGGCATCGGTGACGCGCATGCCTTGCACGAAAGTGCCTTTTTTACCCACGCGCCCCAGCAGGTTTTCAATCTGCGGCCCGCCACCATGCACCACCACAGGATTCATGCCCACCAGCTTGAGCAGCACGACATCGCGTGCGAAACACTGTTTCAGGTTGTCGTCAGTCATCGCATTGCCACCGTATTTAACGACGATGGTGCGATCGTGAAACCGCTTGATGTACGGCAGTGCTTCGGCAAGAACACCAGCCTTGGTGGCGGGGGAGGGTTTTGTGGTCATGGTGCTAGAAAGGTGCGAGTGGTAACTTCGCTCATTCTAGCGATATACACAAGAAAACGGGGGGGTGCAGCAGATAATGAAACTGCTTGCTGCAGCACCCCAAGGGCTTTCTGCGAGCTGTGTTCGCCGTATCTCCATTGTTGGCCCTGCACAACCGACCGGCTTCGACGACACGGAGCAGTGCTCCGCGAAACCCCACCTACGCCCAGCGCTGACTTTTTACTGAATGCTCAGTCGCTTGGCTTGCGCTGCTACTTTCTTAGGTAACACCAACTCCAGCACGCCATCGTTATATTTGGCGCTGGCCTGCGCCTCGTCAACTTCCTGCGGTAACTGGAAGCTGCGCGAGACTTTGCCGAAATAACGTTCGCTGCGCAACAATTGTTCGCCTTCCTTGACGTCTTTCTCTTCAAGACGTTCGGCGGAAATCGAGACGACAGCACCATCAATCGAAACGTGAATGTCTTCTTTCTTCACACCTGGAATTTCGGCATGGATGGCATAAGCATTATCACGCTCCTTGACGTCAACTTTCAAGGCCGGTGTTTCTGTTTTCTCGCCAAATTCGACGGGGCGTACAAAAAAACCGCGCAGCAAATCATTCAATGGGTCACGATATATCAGGTTGTTCATTTTTATTCCTTTCTTAACTAATTAATGGGTGACTTCTACTCCTGTGAGAGTCTTACGGTGGCTATATGGTTGCGCCCCGCGAGTTTTCAAGAGCAGGTAACATGGAAGTTGCCATGACTCCACATGAACTTTCAAACGTTGTCAGCGCGTTGCGGCCCCGCCTGCTGCGTTTCGCTCATCTGCAACTGCGCGATGCCTCGTCTGCCGAGGATGCCGTGCAGGAAGCGCTGCTCGCGGCGACTGAGCGAGCACACCAATTTGCCGGTGCTGCTGCCGTATCGACATGGATCTTTGCTATTTTGAAGAACAA
>JAUSQB010000458.1 GCA_030652715.1 Rugosibacter sp. | reverse complement strand
TTCCGTGCTCAATCATATCAATCTCGAAGGTGTCAACATCATGACCCTGGAAGACCCGGTAGAGTACCCCATGGCCATGGTACGCCAGACTTCTGTTGCCGAATCTGCCAAACTCGACTTCGCCAATGGTATCCGCTCCATGATGCGGCAGGATCCGGATATCATCCTGGTGGGTGAAATCCGTGATGCAGACACGGCCGAAATGGCATTTCGTGCCGCCATGACCGGCCATCAGGTGTACTCCACACTGCACACCAACTCCGCGCTGGGCGCCATTCCTCGCCTGCTGGATATTGGTGTGTTACCCGACATCATGGCTGGCAACATCATTGGCATGATCGCCCAGCGTTTGGTGCGACGGCTATGTGTCAATTGCCGCAAACCCTACCCGGCCGAAGCACACGAGAAAAAACTGCTGGGTATCAATGAGTCGCAGCCTGCTCCCATCTTGTATCGCGCCGCAGGCTGTCCCCTGTGCGACAACCACGGTTATCGTGGTCGCATGGCGATCATGGAATTGTTGCGTCTGGATAGTGAGCTGGATGATCTCATCAGTCGTCGCGCCAGCCTGCATGAAATTCGTACCACAGCAGTTGCCAAAGGGTTTCAATCTCTGGCAACAGATGGCCTGCGGCGCGTGCGGGACGGGTCTACCTCTATCGAGGAAATCGGTCGGGTGATTGATCTGACCGATCGAATGTAACCCTGATCTGCCAAGCTTATTCCACAACCATGGCGCTGTACTCATACAAGGCAATTGATCCAGGCGGCAAGATAGCCGTTGGCAGTATCGAAGCCATCAATCAGGTTGATCTCGAAATGCGCTTAAAACGCATGGGCCTTGATTTTATTAATGGCGACTTGATCAAACAGCACAATAGTTTGGGTCGGACACGCATTACCCGGCCTGAACTCATCACCTTCTGCTTTCATCTTGAACAACTTGGTCGTGCAGGTGTTCCCCTGATCGAAAGCCTGACCGACTTGCGGGACAGCCTGGAAAATCCCCGTTTTCGAGAAGTCATCGCAGGGATGATTGAAAGCATTGAAGGCGGCAAAACGCTCTCGCAAGCCATGAATGAACACCCGCATACATTTGATAAAGTCATGGTCAGCCTGATCCGTGCCGGTGAAGAAACAGGCTCAGTACCGCTCGTATTGGACAACCTGGTCGAATCGCTCAAATGGCAGGATGAACTGGCGGCACACACCAAAAAACTCATCATGTACCCCGCATTCCTCGGTGCCATCGTTGTGGCAGTCATCATGTTCATGATGATTTATCTGGTACCCAAAATGGCCGGATTCATTCGCAACATGGGTCAAGAGCTTCCGCTACAAACCAGAATCCTCATCGCCACCTCCGAATTTTTCGTCAATTACTGGTATGTCGTCATTGGCTTGCCGATCTTGCTTGCCGCTGGCATCACACTACTGATAAAAAAAAATCCCGCCGCACGCTATCGCTTTGATGACATCAAACTGCGTCTGCCGTGGATAGGCACGACAGTCAAAAAAATCATCCTTTCGCGTTTTGCCTCTGTCTTTGCCATGATGTATGCCTCGGGCATCACCATTCTTGATTCCATCAAAACCACTGAAGACATTGTCGGCAACGTCGTCATCCAGGATGGCCTGAAACGCGTCGGCAACCTGATTGCCGAAGGGCAAAATGTCACTGCAGCCTTCCAGCAGGTTGATCTTTTTCCCCCGCTGGTTTTACCCATGCTTCGTGTTGGCGAGAAAACCGGTGCCCTGGATACAGCGCTCACCA
>JAUSQB010000456.1 GCA_030652715.1 Rugosibacter sp. | reverse complement strand
TATGCTTTTTGTCGCGAAGTCGACGATATTGTCGACGAATGTCCTGACCCGCATCTGGCGCGCACCAAACTCGCCTGGTGGCGCACCGAAATTGCGCACCTCTATGCAGGCAACCCCAGCCATCCGGTCACGCAGGCGCTGGCGACCGCACTGACAAGGTTTTCCCTGCCGCAAGAACAACTGCTGGAAATCATCGACGGCATGGAAATGGATATTGATGCCGTGCGTTACCCCGATTTCCGGGCACTGCATCTATATTGCTACCGCGTTGCCAGCATTGTTGGCTTGCTCGCGGCGGAGATTTTTGGCTATACGGATCGCCGCACATTGAAATATGCGCACGACCTGGGCCTCGCGTTTCAACTCACTAACATCATCCGCGATGTCGGCGAAGACGCGCGACGCGGCCGCATTTATCTGCCGCAAGAAGACCTCGCCCGCTTTGACGTGACAGAAATTGACATTCTCCAGGCACGTTACACACCCAATTTTCAGCGCCTCATGGCATTCCAGATCGACCGTGCGCAGGCCACTTACGCTCAGGCACTGGCCCAATTGCCCGCCGCCGACCGCAAAGCGCAGCGTGCCGGACTGGTCATGGCCGCCATTTATCGCACCCTACTCACGGAAATCGAGCACGATGGCTGCCAGGTACTGCACCAGCGCATCTCGCTCACGCCGCTGCGCAAGCTGTGGCTGGCTGGAAAAACCTGGATCACCGCATGACCATCGCCATCATAGGTGCCGGTTATGCCGGTCTCGCCGCAGCGGTCGAACTCGTTTGCAACGGGCAATCAGTAGAAGTTTTTGAAGCCTCACGCAGCCTTGGCGGTCGTGCGCGCGCCGTCGAGATGGATCGACTCACCGTCGATAACGGCCAGCACATCCTGCTTGGCGCCTACAGCGAAACCCTGCGCCTGATGAGCGTTGTCGGCGCCGACCCGCAGCGCCTGCTCAAGCGCTTAGCCCTCCGTCTTGAATTTCCCGGCGAGATGCGTCTTGTTGCGCCACATCTGCCCGCACCTCTGCACACCCTCGCCGCACTGCTGCTTGCCACCGGTCTTGACTGGCGCGAAAAATGGGCCGCCGTCCATCTCATGCGCCGATTGCAACGCACGCAGTTCCGCATCACGCCTGACGTTACCGTCACGACATGGCTGGAACAAAATAAAACGCCGTCTCGCCAGCGCCGACTTTTATGGGAACCCTTGTGCGTCGCTGCATTGAATACACCGGCCGAAAACGCATCCGCCCAAGTGCTCGCGAACGTGCTCAGAGACAGCCTTGCCGCGTCGCGCGAGGCCAGCGATTTGCTGCTGCCGCAAGTCAATTTATCGGCGCTGTTTCCCGAACCGGCTGCAGCATTTATCACACAACGCGGCAGTGTCATTCATCGCGGTCGGCGCGTTACCGATTTACAACACACCGAACAGGGCTGGCGCATCAATGGCCAAGGGCCGTTCAAGCAGGTCGTGCTGGCTGTTGCCGCCTGCCACCTCGCTGCGCTAGTGCCAGAGTTGCAAACAGAAGTAGATCACTTTACCTGGGAGCCCATTGTCACCAGTTACCTGGCCTACCCGGCCAGCATCCGCCTGCCGCAACCCATGCTGGGCGTGGCCGATGGCACAGCGCAGTGGTTGTTCGATCGCGGCCAGTTGTGCGGACAAGCCGGGTTGATCGCAGCAGTCATCAGCGCACGCGGGCAACATCTGGATTTGTCGGCCGCAGAACTCGAACAACGCATTCATGCCGACATTGCTCGCAATGTGACATCGGTGCCGCACCTGCCTGCCCCATTGCACACCCAAACCATTACCGAAAAACGCGCCACATTTGCCTGCACGCCCAATTTGCATCGCCCCGCCACGCAAACTGCGTTGCCTGGTTTATGGCTGGCGGGGGACTATGTTGGCTCTGCACTTCCTTCGGTCGCCAGCGACTATCCCGCAACCATCGAAGGTGCAGTGAGAAGCGGCGTCAACGCCGCCCAGTCAGTGCTCGGATCACGAAGTGGCCACTAGGCGGCCTTCGGCAAGCCGCAACGTGCGGCCACAACGCTCTGCCAATTGACTATCGTGAGTGACCAGAACCAGCGTAGTCCCTGCTTCGGCGTTCATGGCAAACATCAGATCAATAATCTGTGCACCGGTGGCGGCGTCAAGATTGCCCGTCGGTTCATCGGCCAGCAGTAATTGCGGCCGCATGGCAAAAGCCCGCGCCAGCGCCACTCGCTGCTGCTCGCCGCCCGATAGATGCTTCGGATAATGTGCCAGGCGCGCACCCAGGCCAACCCGCACAAGCATGGCTTCGGCCTGTGCGCGAGCATCAGACTGCCCGGCCAGTTCCAGTGGCAGCATTGCATTTTCCAACGCGGTCAGCGCAGGCAGCAATTGAAACGACTGGAACACAAAACCCAGCACCCGTCCGCGCAAAGCAGCGCGCGCATCTTCATCCAGCGCCCCGATGTCTTCATCGAGCAAACGCACGCTGCCTGCCGTTGGCACATCAAGACCCGCCATCAGCCCCAGCAGGGTAGACTTGCCCGAACCCGATGCGCCCACAATAGCGACTGCTTCGCCTGCTTCCACGGTGAATGAAATATCATGCAGAATGGACAATGTACTCATCCCATTCGGTACGGTTTTACCCACTGTCCGCAATTCAATAATCCGGCTTGTTTTTATCATGTGCAAACGTCTTTCTTTCCTTTTTCTGCTGATCATCAGCCTCTCTGTGCATGCTACACAACTTGAGGCAGCGACTCCACGCCCCGTGCTTGTTTTTGGTGACAGCCTGTCCGTCGGCTACGGCATAGCCGTTAATGAGAGCTGGCCAGCCCTGCTCGAAGCACGCCTGAAATCTCAGCGTTCTGTCTACACAGTGGTCAATGCCAGCATCAGCGGAGAAACTACCGCAGGCGGCCGGGCACGATTTACCGCTGTCTTGAAGCAAACTCAACCAGCCGTTGTCATCCTCGCCCTGGGCGCCAATGATGGGTTGCGCGGCCTGCCAGTTCCGGCAATGCAAGATAATCTTGCCGCGATGATCACTACTGCAAAGCAACACCAGGCACGTGTGCTGCTCGTTGGCATGCGCTTGCCGCCCAACTACGGCAACAACTACACGCAGCATTTTGCAGAGGCCTTTCGTACCTTGGCCAAACGTGAACAAATAAGTTTGTTACCATTTTTACTGGAACCCATTGCAATTGATGCTCTGGCCTTTCAAGCCGATGGTCTGCATCCGACGGCTCAAGCGCAACTAAAACTTTTGGATCATATCTGGAAACCTTTGCTACCTCTGCTCACGGCAACATCTATCAGACACCCATGAAGACTCCGTCACACACCAATCACTCGCAAAACTCTGTACGGATGACAGCCGACCATCTGAGCGAAACCGAATTCGCCTATAGCCGCTTTGTGCCACGGCAATTTCTCCAATTACTCGGCGTGACTGACATTCGCACCGTGCAATTAGGTCAACAGGTAGAACGATCGATGACTATCTTGTTTTCTGATATTCGCGATTTCACCTCGTTATCCGAAAGCATGAGCCCGCAGGAAAATTTTAATTTCCTCAATTCCTACTTGATTCAGATGGAGCCTGTCATTGCGGCGCATGGCGGCATTATCGACAAATATATTGGCGATGCCATCATGGCGCTGTTTCCCAACTCACCGGACGACGCATTGCGATGCAGCCTCGCCATGCTGGCCAAGCTCGACGAATACAACGCCGGTCGTGAGCGTGCCGACTATCGACCGATCAAGATCGGCATCGGCATCAATACAGGCATTGTCATACTTGGCACCATCGGTGGCGAGGGGCGCATGGATGGCACCGTGATTGGCGACGCGGTGAATCTTGCTTCACGACTGGAACACCTGACCAAAGAATACGAAGTACCTATTTTGATCAGCGAATACACCCTGAACAGCCTTGAAAATACCAAACCCTGGTCGTTGCGTTTTCTCGACAGAACACACGTCCGCGGCAAGCACGACAACCAGTCCGTTTATGAAGTCGTTGATGCCGACCCGCCCGCGTTGCGCGTTGCCAAGAAAAACTCGCTAACCACATTTCAGCAGGCACTGGCGCACTATCATCTCGGCAATTTTTCTGCGGCCCATGAACATTTCTCTCTCTGTCTTGCCAAGGTTCCGGATGATAGCGCAGCGCGTGCTTACCTTCTTCGCTGCGAAGCTTGTGCACAGATGTCCGACCGCACCAGCCATGTCCCCGATGACGCCACCAGGATATCCGCCAGAGAAACAGACTCTACTTGGAATGAAAAATACGCCTTGGGCATCACCCCGCTGGATGCAGCGCATCAGCGCTTGTTCACTGACATCCACGGCCTCACCAACGCCATTCAGGCAGGCACAGCAGCACCTATTTCGCCACTATTAAAAAAAATAAACACGGCAGCCACACGTGCTTTTTTATTGCAAGAGAAGATGATGCAAGACAAAGACTACCCATTTGCTGAACTGCATACACGGCAGCACCTGCGGTTTTTCGATTACCTTGAAGAACTGCAAGAGGAAATAGAACGCGACCGCACCGATCACATTTATCTTAGTTTTCGTATCAAAAATATGCTGACGGACTGGCTGATCAATCATATTCTCAACACTGATCGTCACTTTGCGCATCACCTGAACGGACGTAACATCGGACACACCGCCGAACACACCATTTGATACACAATCAGGGAAATCACCTAGTGAGCGGTTGCCCAGTCGACTTTTCGCAATCAACCTTCCAAAGCCGGAGTGGTGCATGGATCACCTCACGCCCTATCCAGCCAGAAGACACGGAACGCGAGCAAGCATTTATCAAAAATCTGTCGCCTGAAACACGCTATCGACGCTTCATGAGCACACTCAATGAGCTCTCCTCATCACAACTGCACCGTTTCACGCATATCGATTATCACCATACGATGGCCTTCATCGCCCTGCTGGAAGAAACGGGAGAAGAAATCGGCGTTTGCCGCTACGCCGCCAACCCAACAGAAAAAACGCCGGACGCCTGTGAGTTTGCCATCGTCGTAGCCGATGAATGGCAAGGCCAGGGCATTGGCTACCACCTGATGACACGGCTCATTGCGGCTGCAAGGGAACAAGGTTTCTTGCGCATGACGGGCGACTTTCTTGCTGACAACACCCCCATGCTGAGCTTTGTTTCCCGCCTGAGTTTCAAGTTATCAGCCCACATCGAGGACCATGGCTTAAAACATGGCGAACTCTGGCTGGATAGCCGCTAAGCTTGGTTTACCCTCGCATGAAACATACTGCCGCCGTACTGCCAGCGCCGACTTTCTGAGCATATTTTCAGCAAACGATTCAGCCGTCAGTTACCATATAAACCATACTTTTCACGAAAGACGCCTGATGGCCAACACACTATCCGCCCCGTTTCCCACCTTGTTTATTTCTCACGGCTCGCCCATGATGTCCATTGCACCGGGCAACACGGGACGATTTTGGGAACAACTCGCAGCACGGCTGCCACGGCCGCGGGCGATTCTCTCGGTGTCGGCGCACTGGCTCACGCATCAGCCTGCCGTAAGCGCTGTGCAGCGGCCAGAAACCATCCACGATTTTTATGGCTTTCCTGCGCCTCTGTATGAGATTCAATACAGCCCACCCGGCGCACCGGATTTGGCTGAAAAAATCAGTCAGCTTATTCCCGGCATTGCCATCGACCCGCAACGCGGGCTGGATCACGGTGCCTGGGTGCCCTTGCGCTTTATGTATCCGCAAGCCGATATTCCCGTCACCCAGTTTGCCGTGATGCCCGAAGCTTCTCCCGAGGCGCACTATCGACTCGGCCAACGCTTGCAATCGCTCACCCAAGAAGGCGTGCTGATCATGGCTTCCGGCTCCATTACCCACAATCTGCGCGATGTACAACGCGATGCGGCTGACGGCCAAGCAATGCCTTATGTCACCGAATTCACCAACTGGTTTGCGGACGCCCTCACGCGGCGAGACCTGCCCGCCTTGTTCGACTATCGCCGCCAAGCACCGCACGCCGTGCGGGCACATCCGTCAGACGATCACTTATTACCGCTTTACGTTGCGCTCGGCGCGGCAGGATCGCTCGAAAACTCAGCGCATTGTGATCTGCTCTATCGAGAAGTAACGATGGGTGCAGTTGCAATGGATGCTTACCAGTTCACCGCAGCCTAGCCGCCTCGCCTTAATCACAAGGCGAGAGCGTGTACTGTTTTTGAATACACACCGAACTCAAGGCAAAGGCATCTCGCGGTTATCCAGCAGCGCCAGCCAGCCACGGATCACCCGATACAGCACCCAAATGCCAGTGCTGATAATCGCCAGGATGGCGAACGGAATACCGATCAAGGTAATGACCAACAAGCCGGAAATCGCCAGCCATAGTGCAGCAAACCAGAAGCTGCGCCACTGCCATCGCCAGTGCGTCGCAAGCCACGTGCCGCGCACCTGACTTTTCGTCAACAGGTTGATGATCACCGCGATAATCGACGGCCAGCCGAACACAAACGCACCCACCACCGTGGCCGAGGTCAGGATGCCCGACACCGCAGACAGTGCATGCAGACCATACATCACATGCGCCCAGGCGCGCGGACCTTCCAGCGTGTCCTTCGCGGCAATCACTTCCATGTCGTTATTCATAGTCCCAGCTCTCCCCAAAGTAAATCAATCCGCCGCTTGACGGCAGCATCCATCGCAATCGGCCGCCCCCATTCGCGCGCCGTCTCGCCCGGCCATTTGTTGGTAGCATCTATCCCCATTTTGCTGCCCAGGCCAGACACAGGCGAGGCAAAATCCAGATAATCAATCGGCGTATTTTCCGCAATCAAAGTGTCGCGCGCCGCATCCACGCGGGTAGTCATCGCCCAGATCACTTCTTTCCAATCGCGCACGTTCACGTCCTCATCCGTCACGATAATAAATTTAGTGTACATGAACTGGCGCAAAAAACTCCAGATGCCAAACATCACCCGCTTGGCATGCCCCGGATATTGCTTTTTGATCGACACCACCGCCAGCCGGTAAGAGCAACCCTCCGGCGGCAGATAAAAATCGACAATTTCCGGATACTGCTTTTGCAGCAACGGCACGAACACTTCATTCAAGGCCAAGCCCAGCATCGCCGGTTCATCCGGCGGCTTGCCAGTATAGGTGGAGTGATAGATCGCATCGCGCCGCAGGGTGATGCGCTCAATGGTAAAGACCGGAAATTCCGCCTGCTCGTTGTAATACCCGGTGTGGTCGCCATAGGGGCCTTCCATCGCCGTCTCGCCGGGATGAATCGCGCCTTCCAGCACCATTTCAGCACGTGCAGGCACCTGCAAACCTGAACCGAGGCATTTCACCAGTTCCGTTTTACTGCCGCGCAACAGCCCGGCGAACTGATATTCCGACAAGCTATCCGGCACGGGCGTGACCGCCCCCAAAATCGTCGCCGGATCGCACCCCAGCACCACCGCCACGGCAAACGGCTGGTCTGGATACGCTGCGCAATGCGCCTGATAATCCAGCGCCCCGCCCCGATGTGCGAGCCAGCGCATGATCACCTTGTTCGGTGCGATCACTTGCTGACGATAAATCCCCAGATTTTGCCGCGTGCGCGACTGCGGCAAACCTTGCGGTCCGCGGGTGACCGTCAGCCCCCAGGTAATCAAGGGCGCGACATCCCCCGGCCAGCAGGTTTGGATCGGCAGGCGAGAGAGATCAACGTCTTTTCCCTCCCAGACAATTTCCTGACAGGGCGCGGACGTCACCACTTTGGGCCGCATGTTCAGCACTTGTTTTAACAACGGCAGCTTATCCCACGCGTCTTTCAAGCCTTGCGGCGGCTCTGGCTCTTTCAACATTGCCAGCAGCTTGCCCACCTCACGCAGCGGGGTTTGCCAATTCTCGCCCTTCTTCACATCCACCCCCATGCCCATCGCCACGCGTTGCGGCGTGCCAAACAGATTCGCCAGCACCGGCATGGCATTTTTGGGATTTTCAACGGCAGGGCGTTCAAACAGCAACGCAGGACCCGCAGCGCGCAGCACGCGGTCGGCAATCTCCGTCATTTCCAGCACCGGGCTCACCGGCACGGCAATGCGGCGCAGCTCGCCCATGGCTTCCAGCTGCTGCACAAAATCGCGCAAATCGTGATATTTCATCCGTCAGGCTTTCATTCTCAGGCAATGCGCCATTGTAGCGGTGAGACATGAACTCAACATGCGCTGCAAAATCAGGGCAAAATATGCACCCTTACGTTGGATTAATCCCAATTAAATCCAAGTCAGCCCAATCAAGCCAAATTAACCCTGTCATGACAACCCTAACGCACATAGCTCCGATGAGCCGCCCCGAATCATGAAATCCATCAACTTCGTTGCACTAAGGGCTGGCAAATGAGCCCGCCCCTCCCATCCTCCCCTCTCGGGGAGGCTTCTATCCGGCTCGCTGCGCTCGGTTATTACACAGCGCACTTGCCCAAGTCTTTCACGTTAACCTTTACCTGCCGAACATCCCATGTGGCTTGAACAAGTACTTAACTCAGCGTTAGACAAGCTCGATACCGCTCACCGCCGCCGTCGCTTGCGGCAGATTGCCATGCCGGGCGCGCAGCTCGTGATGCACGATGGCCGTCGGCTCATTGATGCCTCGTCCAACGATTACCTGGGCCTGTCGCAACACCCCGCATTAAAGTCGCGCGCCATTGAATGGGTGCAGCGCTTTGGCACCGGCGCGCGCGCCTCCCGCCTGGTGACGGGCACCCTGGAAGCCATGATCGCGCTGGAAAGCCAGCTCGCCGCCTTCAAAGGCACCCAGGCCGCACTGATTTTCAGTTCCGGCTTTCAGGCCAATGCCACCGTCCTGCCCGCACTCTTCACTTTGGCGGGCGGACGCGACGCGGTGGTATTTACCGATGCGCTCAACCACGCCAGCCTACACGCGGGCTGCCGCGCAGCGGGCGTCACGCAAATCCATTTCCGCCATAACGACCTGGCGCACCTGGATGAATTACTCACCTATCATGCGCAGGCAAAAACGACTGAACAACCCGCCTTTATCGTCACCGAATCCGTCTTCAGCATGGATGGCGATTGCACCGACGTGGCCACTTTGGCCGCGCTTGCCGCACGCCACAATGCCGTGCTCTACCTTGACGAAGCCCATGCCGGCGGCGTGCTCGGCTTGGAAGGGCGAGGCTTGGCGTATGGCTTGCACAACATTCACCAGGATATCGTCGTCATGGGCACGCTGGGCAAAGCCTTTGGCTCAGCAGGCGCGTATATCGCCGGCTCAGAAGCGCTGGTTGATTATCTGGTCAACCGCTGCGCTGGCATGATTTACTCCACCGCCCCCGCCCCTGCCGCCTGCGGCGCGGTCGAAGCGGCGTTGGAACTCATGCCGCAACTGGATGCCGAGCGCGCGCGGCTAGTTAGCCGCGGCAACACCTTGCGCGCCCAATTGGCCGCCATCGGCGTGGACACGCTCACCT
>JAUSQB010000449.1 GCA_030652715.1 Rugosibacter sp. | reverse complement strand
CTCGGCCAGCAGCAGCACCGTCGGCACAGGCGCTTGGGGAAAGACGTGATTTCGCACCGCCATCGGCCCGCGTGTCACTTGAATATAAATTGACTGGTCATCCCATTCCGCACTAGCGACAAGGCGACTCACTAATGCCGTCCACTCAGCCTGGATGTGCGGATTATCTAGCTGTATCGCAGCCAGGCTGCGGCCGAGACGAGCTAAATGCTCGTCAAGACGGAATGGGTGGCGCGAATAAACCGGAATGACTTCATACACGCCATCGCCAAACAGAAAACCGCGATCCATCACCGAAATCCTGGCATCTTCCGGTGCTACCCACTGACCGTTCAGGTAAAGCAGGGTACTCACCGGAACCAGAGTACCAGCGTATCCCACAGCCGACCAAAAAAGCCTGCCAGCGGCACTTCTTCCAGCGCGACTACGGGATACTCGCCCCAGGCTTGCTCACCCAGCATGAGCTTTAGCGTGCCCACCGGAATACCAGAGCGAACCGGGCCAAGCAATGGTTGCCGACTGTCCAACCGCATGACGAGTTTGTCCGCCATGCCACGCGGCACAGAGACAATCAAGTCATCGGTAAAACCTACTTTCACGCTACTTTTAGCACCCTTATATACCTTGAACTGCGAGACTGTTTGACCCTTGCCATACACCTTTACTGCTTCGAAAGCGGTGTAGCCCCAGTTCAGCAAATTAAGCGAATCACGCGCACGTGCCTCGTCCGAAGGCGCACCTAGCACGACCGATATCAATCTGCGCGGTGCACGCAACGAGGTAGCCACCAGGCAATAGCCGGCCGATTTCGTATGGCCTGTTTTCAGACCATCAACTGTTGGATCAGCCCACAGCAAGCGATTCCGGTTGTACTGGCGGATGCCCGCATAGGTATATTCTTTCATCGCATGCAGACGATGTACCTCGGGATGGTCTCTCACCAGCGCTGCAGCTAGCCGTGCCATATCATGGGCGGTGGAGTAATGTGTAGGCTGCGGGCCGTCAAAAAATCCGCTGGCATTAAGAAAATGGGTATCTTTCAAGCCCAACCGCTGCGCTGTGCGGTTCATCATGACAGCAAAGGCCGACTCGCTACCGCCAATCGCCTCAGCCAAAGCCACAGAGGCATCGTTGCCCGACTGAATCACCATGCCTTTGAGAAGGTCATCCACCAGCACCTGCCCATTAACAGGGATAAAACTGCGCGAACCTTGCGTGCGCCAAGCCTGCTCGGAAACAGTGATCGGTTGTTGCAATGAAAGTCGCTGGTCTACTAGCGCTTCGGCGACCAGATACGTGGTCATCATCTTGGTCAGCGATGCAGGTTCAAGCCGCTTTTCCGCATCTTGTGCCGCCAGCACTTGCCCGCTGGCGTAATCCATCAATATCCACGCACGCGCGCTCAAAGCGGGCATAGGGACAGTGACTGGGACGGGGGCAGAAACAGCTGGCTCTTTTGCCAGGCTGGCAACCCACGGCAGGCAAGCCAATAGAAGAACAAAGTAACGCATAAGCAGAATTACCGGCTGGAAGACAAAGTCGGATTATAGTTGTCTGCCGGGGTGCATGCGCTTGCTCTTCCCAGATCACGTGAAGCGCGATGCTGTGTACCAAAATGCGCACAAGGGTTTGAGGAGCCACACAAGCTGCCGCCCGGCCCCGCATGCAAAAAATCAGCCGAATGAATCAGGCGATCGGGTGGCCGCTCAAACCATATTGCGTACGACCATAGAACATCATGTGGTCTTCATACAGCTGGCCTACCTGCAATGACACCATGAACATGTCACGCGAGAATACTTCGATCAGATCACCTTTATAAGTTGCGGCACCACCGAGTAACTCAAGCGCCCGAAATCCCACCTGAGAAGCTGTTTTGGCAATAGACGAACGCCATGCCCCCATGCGGCTTTCTTCCAGCGCGGTGCACGCAGTTTTACCCTCGATACACCAGTCTTCCAGCTGCTTTATATACCGCTCGTGCAAAGCTTCCGCTTGCTCGATTTGCGTCACCACTTCGCCCAAATTACGCTGCGCCACAGGTGACTCCCATTCCTGGCCGCCCAACACTACGCGCTGACGTGATCGAATACGTCCATGCAGTTCTTTTTGCAAGCGCTGCATTGCACCTATGCAGATAGCACCAAAGCCCAACGTAAACCCGGGCATAAAGGGTACGCGGTACACGGGTTCTGAAGGATCAAATTCGCCGCCCACGGGCGTGACGCTGCTTTTGACACTAACGACTGGCAACACCCTATGCCAAGGCACAAATATGTCTTTGACTGCAATGCCTTTACTACCACTGCCACGCAAGCCAAAAGTATCCCAGTTTTGAATAATGTTCCCTTCGGATACTTTAATAGTCACCAGACACGGCTGCGGGCCAATAGTGGTGCCAGGTACGTCGACAATCACCCCGAGGCCAATCCACTCGCAAAAATCAATGCCACTGGCCCAGTTCCACTGTCCACTTAAACGCACACCACCTTCGACATATTCCACCTGACCAATCGGGAAAAATACATCTGCGACAAATGTGTCGGAAGAATAGATTTCCTCACGACCTTTGGGAGGCAACATCGCCACCCAGGTTTCATGCAGCGGCATGAAATAAGTCAGCCAGCCACCGGAAACACTATGCTGTGACACTGTACGTACAACCTCAGAAAATGTCCGCTGTCCCAGGCCATGGCCACCATAGCGCTTGGGGCGCAACAAGCGGTGCAGCTGGGTTTCGTGGATGGCATCTTTGAGTTTGTTGGAATACTCCCCATTGCGGTCGGCTTCAAACAATTCAGCTTCCGCAACCTGACCGACATATTCCGCTCGTTTCACCGCTTCTTCGTGAGTCATTTGTGACATTTGCATCATCTTCATCACTCCACCGTTTTGGTTATTATGGCTGCTGCAAGTTCAGCAATAAAAACGGGAGCGTGAGCTCCCGTTTTTATTATGTGACACGTCTCTACGATCAGTCTCCACCGCGCAAATTCTGCACCTGGAAGAGTGATGGCGGATTTTTGGCCGGATCAATTTCACCGCGGAAGGTGATTGCTGTGCAATGGTTCGACTGCAAATCGATCACCGAGCCAGAGTCATCCAGCGGAATACCTGAGCCTTTGTTGATTGGCAAATGGAAATCAGGATGCGCTTTACCAATCTGGAAGGACTTCCATATTTCACCTTTACGATCATAGATCGTCGACATGGAAGGCGTCATGATCTGGGCATCCAGATAAATCAAGCGTTTGCTGATCGGGTGACCAGCGTCTACCGGGCGGCCTTCAACCACGTGAACCTTGCGTAACTGCCAGGTAATATCCGGCGTGCAATTTGCCTTTCCAGTGAAACCAATGAATTTATATCCGTCAGACTCTTTGAAGTCAGGATGGAATTTTTTCATCTCATTATGCTTGTAGTAAGGCATCAACGCATTTTTGGTTTCGATGAACGTCCATTTGTAGTCGGATACGCGGCCGTTGTAGCCTTCAAAGTCTTCGATCATCAAGTCGGAACCCAGGAAGGAATCCGTTGTCTGACCTGTAGCCAAGCGACGCACGCGACGCTGAAATCCAAGGTACAGATACGCATCGCTACGTTTTAGATCATCCTCATAAGCCTGGATCAGCAGCTGGGTGTTTTTCAGATCCAGCGGCTCGTGCACTTTGAGATAAGTGCCGCGATAGAGCTGCGATGGATTCGGCGTGATGTTGGGCTTTGGATCATTTATCGTGCGATGCATGAAGTTCAGGAAGTGAAACTCAAACTTCATGGTACGTTCAACCGATCCAGTATTGGCATTGATATAACGCCAATAGAACGGATAAATAATGGCACCATCACCCCAGTTCAAGCCATATTTAAAATTCCAGGCCAGCTTTTCACCCGCACGCGGATCGGAGGCTGAGGGTTGCTGCGGAAAAGGACGGCCAGCAACAAAGCCCTCGATTGTCGTACCCAGCTTGACTTTGTCGGCATGCTGCTTGGTAGCTTCAATATACTGCTTGGGCAGCGGCATATCAAATGCCTCGGCCACGGGGATTTCCATCCAACCTTCTTTAATTAATTTAAAGTGTGCAGGAGAAATAATATCCTTGAACTGATCGACGTTGCTTTTGTTGATCACCATGCCAGCTTTTAAGCCAGGAAAAGTAGGAAAGCCTTTTTTGTAGGGAAAAAACGCCTCGTCGAGCTCAGCATCCGTAACCGCATGCGATGCCTGGGCAAGAAATGCCACACTACACGCAACAACGATTTTCAGGATGCGAGTGTTTGCTTTGATGTTCATTGCATTAACCTCTCTGTGATATGTTTGAAATAGCTCGTTAGCTATTGGCGATTTATCGACGCTGATTTACTGTGCTGCCGTATTACCATCGCCGAGTTTTCACACGCTATCAGAACTTGTATTTCATGCTGAATTGAATTTCGTCTTCTCTCCATGCAGCGCCAATCGGGCCGGCTCGGAAAGCACCGAGAGGTACCAGGCCGCTAAGACCCCATGCACCAGGGCCTGTTTGCGTATTGCTATTAGCATCTGTATACGCACCAAAGGGAGCAAATGAACCGGAATCCCTCTGATCTGCAAAATGCCAGCGTTCCTGATTGTCACGGAATTTAAAATTTGCACCGACACTAAATGACAAATTGTCCGAATAGCGATACGCCACTGAAGGTGCCACAGCAAACGCATGCGCCTTGAAGTCCCGCGCCATAATCACCTGCGGGATCAGCCGGGCGTTCATCAATGAAGCGCGGATCAATAACGTACCGATGAAATTGTCCTTCCAATCCACCATACCGACTTTTCCGAATGGACGGTCATATAACTCATGGTCAAAAATGTGCTGATAGAAGAGCTGGGCTGAAAATAGCGTCGCTTCGGCTTCGTTGATCCAGGGAATCATAGTCGGACGATCCAGACCGATCACCGAACGGAACACCTTGTTCTTGGAATAACCCGAGGCCTGCGCCGAATTACCAAACTCTTCGCCATGGGTTAGCGCAGCTTCCAGACGGACGGCCAGGTTGGCATCTGGAATCTGGAAGTCAGCCGAACCACCGAGCAAGCTCACGCGAGGATATACCAGATCAAACGCAATCAGATCGGATGTATCTACTACCGTTCCAATGAATGGATTCACTGCACCCACATTGAACATATGCAAGCTAGGCAGTTGCGAACGATAGCTCAGGCCATTGAGCGAAAAACTGATGCCGTCGGCCGTAACGCCTTCCCATTTGATGCCCAGCTGGGTATTTTTGAGCGACCAGTCAGGTAAATCAACATTACGGATACCAATTGTATGCGGGCCAAAGTCGGTTGATAGGTGGGGGCCATTTCCTGGTGTGCCAGGAGGAAGAACACTGGCAAAGTTTGCAACTGTACCGCCATTGTCCCATAAGGATTTGAAGGCACGGAGAATACAAGCCGCATCCAGAATCGAATTCGGCGTACCGCACTGACCCAGATTATTTGGTCGAAATTGATCAAAGTTCCACACCACCGAGACGTTGCGATCCTGGAAGGTGTCGCTTGCACCCATGCGATATTCGGCTTGCAGAATCCACATTGGAATGCGAATGTCTTGCAGTTCGTCATAGATGTTGTTGCGTGAATAGTCGACCGGGTTGATCACATCCAGCACGCGGAACAAGTCCGTACGGCCCCAGACTACCTGCTGTTTGCCGAGCTTGACAAACACCTGCTTGCCATCATCCAGGTTGAAGTTCTTTTTGACATAAAACTCGCGAATGAAATCCAGCTTGTCATTGAACTCGGGCGCTTCCAGCTCGCTGCGTTTTTTATCGCCGTAACCGCCAAAATCGGTACAACCACGGCTATCGACATCACACGGGCGCACCGGCACTGCAGCCTGCACGCCACCGGGATTGGTGCCCCAGCGATCAAACAATAAACGCAAACCCTGGTTGGGGTTGTATGGCAAATTAGCTACTGCCGCAGGACTTGTAGAGGGATTAGCCAAGCCACCGGGAGTCGTTGAGTTAAAACCAAAAGTATTTGAGGGAGGAAGTCCTATCCCTTGCGCTGTAGTCCAATTGACAATACCTTGTCCGAAAGGTAAATAATGAACAGGAGTACCTTCGAGCGCAGAACTTTCCAGCGCTACCGCACCGCCCGCATTCTTGCCGTATTCATCCTTGTTCAGCTGATAGACGCCATCAAAGGTGCCACGAAAAATTCCATGGAAGGCCCAACCGTCTGAAAGATTCTTGTCAACTTCTGCCTGCAAGGTATTACGGAATTTGGACAGGCCAACCCGGTTGCCGGTATTGTCCTTGCCACGAAAGTGGGTGGCGTTTTCATAAAAGACGTCCACTTTCCACGGGCTGGCACTTTCACCCAGTACGGGCAGGCTGTCTTCCGCGTGTGCGGATGACGCCAGCGTGGTGACGGCCAGGCATGACAACAGCATGGTTGCTGTTTGGCGGAGAAGATTTCCCCGTTTTTGCTTGTGCATTACTTTCCCCCTTTAAAGGTTAACTTACATGCCCGCCTTTGCTAAATGCCCTTTACCGGATAGACGATAAACAACTGAGCGCTTGGCAGACTGTCTATTTCACGAATGACTACTTCAATATTTAAAAAAGTCAAACCATTTCCTAAAAGAAATAGTTTGACTTCCCTCCCTCAATCCGCTAAATCCTGCGGAAAAAATAGCGCCTGCTTTTTTTATATTTACGTTTGCTGCCCGCAGTTTGAGCTGCGGACAGCAAGTTTCTCTGTTTATACTCTTTCCTGAATCACGCCGTCAATATCCACTTCCGTATTAGTGACAAAATGTGGCTTAAATACAACACACCAGGCCGGCACAATAAACATGGCCGCTAGCGCATTCACAATCAGCATGAATGAAAGCAACATGGCGGTATCTGACTGAAAGCGCAGACTGGACATGAATATCCACAAAACCACACCCGCAATCAGCGTAACGGCCGTAAAGCTCACCGCATAGCCCGTGGTGGCCACAGCATTGATCACAGCTTTGTGAATATCGCGCGAACGGGAAAATTCTTCACGAATACGATCCATGAAATACACCGCATAGTCGATACCCACCCCAACACCTACGGTAATTACCGGCACTGTATTCACATTGATGCCGATATTCTTCCAGCCCATATAGGCGTAGGTCATGGCGGTGGCAAATAACATAGGGAGTATCATTAACCAGCCTGCATGCAGCGACTGGTAATACACCGCAACCAGCAAGAAAGAGAGCAGCAGCACGGTTGGAATAATAATCATGTGATCGCGGTGCAGCGCCTCATTACCCGCTGAATTCACCCCGATGATGCCGCCGGCAAGCTCTACATGCACACCCGGTACTTCAGCTTCGATCATCTTTTTGCCTTCTAACGCCATGGCTGTAGCACGGGTAATAGTCGTAGCCTGATGATCTTTGTAATAAAAGACGACGTTAGCTTCGGTATCTTCCGGCGTGACGAACTCTTTTAGCGCACCCGGAATCGGGCTTGATGCCATATAGGCAAACATGAGGCCGCCGCTTTCTGCGCCCGTCGATGGCGTTTGCATCCAGCGTGGATCATCACTGTGCGTCAAGCGGTTGAAAACGCGTACCACCATGGGCAATGCCTTGGTACCCCCCACGGAAGGATCGCTCATCATGTGCTCCTGAAAGCGTTCAATCGCTGCCATGACGGCTGGATCCTTGATACCGCCAGGCTCATCGGTACGAATGATGATATTGAGCTCTTCCGAGCCGGGGAAGCGCTCGTTAATCGCCTTGGTGGACAGATTGAAATCATGATCGCGGGCTAGCAACGGCGAACCTGGCTCGGATTCACCAATCTGAACGTGACGGATAAAGGAATAAGAAACCGCCATACCGAGGAAGGTGACCAGCAATATCATCCGTGCGCCCGTGGTGGTGCCGCCGGTGTATTGCATGAAGGTTCCAAGCGCTTTGCGTACAGCCTCATTACCGTTAACTGTTCTCCTGGGTTGTGGCAATACGCTCAGAGCCAGCGGAATCATGAAGTGCACAGTAAAGATGACCGAGAAACCCCAGAAACCGGCTGCCGCACCCAGCTTGGTGTTAAACGGTGCGGTACCAAGCATGAGCGCAGTAATCCCGATGGCATCGACAATAATTGCCAATGAACCTGGGCGGAACAGCGCTTCCAGCGTTTTGCGCGCAGAAATCGCCGCATCCTTATGGACGTCGAGTTCTTCATAGTACCGTGAAACAAGCTGGGTGCCATGCGACATGGCACGGGCAGCGATCAAAAATGGAATCGGCAGGCTCAAGGGTTCAAGATTGATACCTACTGCCGCCATGAAACCCAGCCCCCATAGCGTTGAGAGCGCAATACCCAATATCGGCAGGGCAATTCCATAAAAACGTCGGTAGTAAAGAATCAGCAGGGTAGCCAGCAAAACTGCTGTCCAGGCAAGAATTGAAACCATTTCCGGCAAGTAGGTATATACCCACGCAGTAAGTACCGGGTTACCCGTTACGTAAATTTTGTGTCCAGGTTCCGCCAGTGCATCCCTCAGGGTTTTCAGCTCGTCAAAAAACTTGGGGTAGTCAACGTTGCCTTCGTTAAGCTGCGCGCGAATCAGGGCTGCCTTAAGATCGGGCGAGACTAACAGGCCATAAACCGCTGGGTCTGCCAGAATATCCGCCTGTAATCTAGCCAGACGCTCCGGTGTATATTTTGGTTCCTGGCTGTCATAGTAAAGCTCGGAAACAAAGCCGCCCTCTGCTGAGAGCGAAACTTTACGCACCGTGCGATGAGCAAGCGAGCTAACCAGATTATGATTAACGCTAGGCAGGTTATCAACGCCTTGCGTCGCCTTGTGGATCAAGGCCAGCGTTTTTTCATTAAAAATGGTGCCATTTTCAACTTCAACAGCCATGATGACTGAATTAGCGCCACCGAAATTTTCTTTCATCCGGTTGTACACTTCAATGTACGGATGTTTTTGTGGCAGCAGATCATTAAAATCACTGTAAATCTGTAATTTCGGTACCTGCCAGGCAAATGCTGCCGTTATGATCCCAACTATTGCGAGAACAATTTTCGGATTGGCAAATAGCCAATCTTCGCCTCGATGAAGGAAATGGGTCATTTTGTCGCGAAAACCTACAAACGCTCGTGTAACCATAATCTTTGGTGACTCCGGTTAATTACTTTGTTGATTATTAATATTGATTATTGCTTTGCCAACACGGGGCGCAGCAATCCAGTCGGGCCGCCAATGAGCAGATTGTCGCTTCCCTCGAGTGAGGCACCACCACCGAGAAAAACAGGAATCGCATCAGGGTAAGTCACCGACTGCCAAGTGTGGTCTTCCAGACGCGCTACCGTACCACGCGCGCCGACGCCATATGGGGTACCTTTGTGCATGAACAAGCGATACAGCGGAGCACCTGCCTTGCTTTCTTTGAGCGTCCAGGTTTCACCGCCGTCTCTGGTTTGTCGCATTTCGCCAGCCACACCTGAAACCCAGCCGATGTTTTCATCGGTAAACAATACATCGTAGGCGTAAAAATCTTCGGATACCGGAGCCAGTTTTTGCCAGGTTTCACCGCCGTCATCCGTTCTCAGCACTCGGCCAAATTCGCCCATGGCCAAAGCACGGTTTTCATTGATCCAGCGAAAGGTGGTAATTTGCGCATACTGCTGGTTATCAATAACACGCCAGGTT
>JAUSQB010000447.1 GCA_030652715.1 Rugosibacter sp. | reverse complement strand
TCAGCTTGTCTGCCTGCACCGCCACGGCCACCGCTTCGGCCACCTCTTCCCAGGCCAGATTAAAAATCTCGCCCGTTGGGGATGCGCTGATCGGCGTAATCAGCACCACATTTTCTTGCGCCAGATCAGCCTGGATTTCTTCGGCGATCACCTTTCGCACAGCGCCCGTATATTGAAAATCAATGCCATCCACCACACCCACCGGCCGCGCGGTGACAAAGTTGCCACCCGTTACCCGCAAAAAAGCACCGGCCATCGGCGTATTGGGCAAGCCTTGTGACAGCAAGGCTTCAATCTCGATACGCGTCACGCCCATGGCGCGTTTCACGCATTCCAGCGCCTCGCCATCGGTAATCCGCAAGCCTTTATGAAACCTGGGCTCCAGGCCCCGCATACGCATTTCAGCGTCAATCTGCGGGCGCGCGCCATGCACCAGCACCAAGCGGATGCCCATGCTGTCCAGCAGCGCAATATCGTGAATGAGCGCTTGCGCTGAACCGGCTTCCAGCACCTCGCCACCAAACGCAATGACAAACGTACGCCCCCGAAATGCATGAATATAGGGCGCAGCCTGACGCACCCAAGCCACTAAGCGCGCATCGGTATCGGGTTGTGCGCTACGACTATCCAATGTCATTTTTTGCCTTTCTTGCGAGGGGGGTTTTTGGCGGATTGACGATTGTCTTCGTGGAGAAACTCACCTGTCGTCCATTCTCCCACGACTTTCTGTTTTCGCTCATTCCCGAATTCATTTTCCAGTCGTTCACACACCATTTGCAGAATTTTCACACGGGCGTAATTTTTATCGTTCGATTCAACCAATGTCCAGGGTGCCGTCCCCGTGCTGGTGCGCTCGACCATGTCGCAAGCGGCTTGCTGATAGTCGTGCCATTTCTCACGGTTGCGCCAATCATCATCAGTGATCTTGAAGCGCTTGAAGGGCGTCTCTTCGCGAGCTTTAAAGCGCGTGAGTTGTTCTGCCTGGCTGATCTGCAACCAGAATTTGATCACGATCGCACCTGCGGTTGCCAGCTCATGCTCAAAATCGTTAATCTCGCTATACGCGCGCAACCAGTCGCGTTCGGAGCAAAAACCTTCAATGCGTTCGACCAGCACGCGGCCATACCAGGAGCGATCAAACATCGTGATGCGCCCGCAGCGCGGAACGTAACGCCAAAACCGCCATAAATAAGGTTGCGCCCGTTCTTCTTCTGTGGGCGCTGCAACAGGAATAATCTGAAACTGCCGCGCATCCAGCGCACCGGCAATGCGGCGTATCGCACCGCCCTTGCCTGCGGCATCCACGCCTTCAAACACGCAGATCAAAGAGCGCGCCTTAAACCGGGGATCGCGGCTTAGTTCAGCGAGCCGCCCCTGCCAATGCGCGAGTTGATCGGCATAGGCTTTGTCGTTCAGTTTTTTGTCCAGATTCAGCGCCGAGAGCACACTGAGGCCATCAACACTAGGCCGCGTCTGCGGCGCAACCGGGGTGTCCTGATTGTCGCCCGTGGCCAGCCGCTGGCGCAGCGAATCCAGCAACACCTGGCCGACGGTCAGTGAACGGTAGTTATCATCCTCGCCCTCAACAATGATCCACGGTGCCCAGGCAGTGTTGGTCATGCGCAGCACATGGCCTGCGACTTCTTGCAGCTGGTCGTAACTTTTCAAACGCTGCGCGCTCCCCGGGGTCACGCGCCACGCCGTATGCGGATCGCTTTCCAGCGTCTTCAAGCGTTTTTTCTGCGCATCCTTGCTGAGATGAAACCAGAATTTGAGTACCAGCGCGCCCTCATTCACCAGCATGGCTTCAAAACGGTTGATCTGGTCAATGCGCGCATCCAGATCAGTCAAGGGCAAGCTGCCTTTCAAGCGCTGCCGAATCGGATCGGAATACCACGAGCCAGAGAAAATTCCCGTCCATCCCTTGGGCGGCAGCGCGCGCCAGTAGCGCCACATGGCGGGGCGATCGCGCTCTTCATCGGTGGGTTCTGCAAAGGCAAGCGTCTGCAGGAAATGCGGGTCCATCCAGTCATACAGCACATTGATGGTCTCGCCTTTGCCGGCAAAATCCTGCCCGCTGATGAGAATGATGACAGGAATTTTTGCCGTCTCTTTCAGATCGAACTGCGCATCCAATAACGCAACGCGTAAATCCGGCACCAGTTTGCGCCAGGTTTTCTTGTCGATCGTGTGGCCTATTTCTGCGGATTCAAACATGCGCCTCCCTGACCTGCCTTTACAGATCGCCCCAAAGTGCCATGATCGCCGCCAGCGCGGCAACACCCGCCGTTTCTGTGCGCAACACGCGCAGCCCCAGTCGAATAGGCTGAAAACCGGCAGTGGTGGCAGCTGATAATTCACTCTCATCAAATCCGCCTTCCGGGCCAATCAGCAAAGTGATTGGCAGAGCAGGAGCCTGCCGCTCGCGTAGCGATTGAGTTGCGCCGGGCGCGCAGATAAAACGACATTCCGCCGCGCTCTCGGCAACCTGCCCCAGAAAACGTGGCAACTCGATAATGGGTGCCACTGCGGGCACGCGATTGCGCCCGCTCTGCTCGCAAGCGGCGATGGCGATGTTGCGCCAATGCGTCACGCGCCGTGTCGCACGCTCGCCCGAAAGACGCATCACGCTGCGCTTGGTCATGATGGGCTGAATCCGCGCGACACCGAGCTCCACCGCCTTTTGCACCACCCAGTCCATCTTGTCGCTGGCGGGCAATGCTTGCACCAGCGTGATGTGCAACGGCGACTCGTTATCGCGTTCGTTAAACGCGGTGAGCGTCGCATACAGCACGGGTTTGGACGATTTACCCGCAGGATTAAGCGTCGCCAGCCATTCGCCACCACGGCCATCGAACAGAATCGCCGTATCACCAGCGCCGACTTTTAAAACGTTCACCGCATGATGAGCAACTTCGGCAGGCAACTCGACCGTCGCACCGAAGACCAGCGGACTAGGGCAGAAAAATCTCGATATCATTATTCCGCGATTATCCTCAATAACTGGCGTGCGTGCATGCTGTCGACGTTTTTACTCGGCGGTAGAAATCCTTTTCCCGATTGAGCGGTGAGGCCACGGCCTGTGCGTTAAAATCATTCGCCTATGTCCGCCTCCCCTCGATTTATTCATCTTCGCCTGCACAGCGAGTACTCCATCAGCGACGGCATCACGCGGCTTGATGAGGCCATTGCTCGCGCGGTAGAAGATCAGCAACCCGCCTTAGCGCTCACCGATTTGGCCAATCTGTTCGGCATGGTCAAGTTTTACTCTGCCGCACGCAACCAGGGCGTCAAACCCATTATCGGCTGTGACGTGTGGATTGATGACGAAACTGCGCTCGCCACGGAGACCCGCAGCACCCCTGCGCGGTTGTTGCTGCTGGTTAAAAACCCGGCAGGCTATTTGCGCCTGTGCGAGTTGCTCTCCACGGCCTATCTTGCGCCACGCCGTCATGGCCGCGCCGAGATTTCACTCACGCAAATTAGCCAGGGCGATAACAGCGGCCTGATTGCACTCTCCGGCGGGCTATCGGGCGACATCGGCCAGTGGCTTGCCGCCGGTAAAATCGCCCAGGCCGAAGCCCGTGCGCGCCTGTGGGCATCGCTTTTCCCCAATGCTTATTACATCGAGGTGCAACGCCCCAGCGGCCAAGCGGCCAATCACAACGATAGCGACAACACTTCGGCCGAAAACCAGCTGGTTGAAGCCAGTGCGAACCTTGCCGCACGCCTCGACTTGCCCCTGGTCGCCACCCATCCGGTGCAGTTTTTAGATAGAGATGATTACAAGGCCCACGAAGCCCGCGTGTGCATTGCCGAAGGCTATGTGCTCGGCGACAAGCGTCGGCCAAAAAATTACAGCCCGGAAAACTATTTCAAGACTCAGACCGAAATGGTGGAATTATTCGCCGACCTGCCAGAGGCACTTGAAAATGCGGTGCACATCGCAGAACGCTGCAACCTGACACTCGAATTGGGCAAAAGCCGCTTGCCGGACTTCCCCACACCCAATGGCGAACCGCTGGAGGCATTTCTTGCCAGCGAATCCCACGCGGGTTTAGTGAAACGCCTGGAACTGCTCTACCCCGATGCAACCCAGCGAGAAGCACAACGCGCCACTTACGTTGAGCGCCTGGATTTTGAAATCAAAACCATCATCCAGATGGGCTT
>JAUSQB010000440.1 GCA_030652715.1 Rugosibacter sp. | reverse complement strand
TGGTGATCGGCCGCAACGATACCCCGGCAGGGGCTGAATATCTCGTGGCCTCAGAGAGTGTGGCGATTGACACACTGGGCTTTAAGCTGTTGCGGGATGTCGAACCAGGCGAAGCGATCCTGATTGATATGCGTGGCAATTTCGTTAGCCGTCAATGTGCGGAACATACCGTGCATGCGCCCTGCATGTTCGAGTTTGTTTATCTGGCACGACCGGACTCCGTCATGGATGGCATTTCGGTTTATGAGACGCGGGCGCGCATGGGCGATTTTCTGGCCGACAAAATTCGCCGCACCATGCCGCATCTGGCCATTGATGCCGTGATTCCCATTCCCGATTCGAGCCGTCATTCGGCCATGGATCTGGCCGCAAGACTCAATCTGCCGTATCGCGAAGGCTTTGTTAAAAACCGCTATATCGGCCGCACTTTCATCATGCCTGGCCAGGCGACAAGGCGTAAATCGGTGCGCCAGAAACTCAATGCCATCGCCCAGGAATTCAAGGGGCGCAATGTGCTGTTGGTAGATGATTCCATCGTGCGCGGCACCACCAGCCGGGAAATCATCATGATGGCGCGTGAAGCAGGCGCTAAAAAAGTTTACTTTGCCTCGGCTTCGCCCCCGGTGCGTTTTGCCAATGTGTACGGCATCGATATGCCTTCGCGATCCGAACTCATTGCCTCTTTTCGTTCGGATGAAGAAATTTGCCATGAGATAGGTGCGGATGCGCTGGTCTATCAGGATATTGATGATCTTAAAGCCGCTGTGCGCTCGGTGAATCCCAGCATCACCCAGTTTGAGACTTCCTGTTTCGATGGACATTACATCACGGGCGATATCACGTCTGCTTATTTGCAAAAAATGGAGCATGATCGCGACCAACCTGTGATACGGATAGCGGATGATGACGATAGCGATGGCGAGGGTAGCGATCGTTATGATCATAATGACGGGTCCCAGCTTGATTTGAATTTAGGACGGGGTTGATTGATGAAGGATTCTTTTCCTGAAATAGCCATGTCAGCGAACGATTGGTCGCTGGAAACCCTGGCGGTGCGTGCGGGGCAAACGCGCAGTCAATTCAATGAGCACTCCGAAGCGCTCTATCTGACATCCAGTTTTGTGTTCGACAACGCGGCCCAGGCCGCCGCCCGGTTTTCCGGCGCAGAAGAAGGCATGGTCTATGCTCGCTTCACTAATCCTACCGTGACCATGATGCAAACAAGGCTGGCCGCCTTGGAAGGCGCAGAAGCCTGTGTCGCAACGGCCAGCGGCATGGCAGCGATCCTGGCTACGGTGATGGCGCTGATGAAGTCCGGCGAGCACATTGTGTCTTCGCGCAGTATTTTTGGCGCGACGCAGCAGCTGTTTGGCACGATCCTGGCGCGTTTTGGCATTGAGACAACATTCATTGATTCAACCGATAGCGCGGTCTTTGCCGCAGCGCTGCGCCCAAACACGCGCTTGCTCTTCATTGAAACGCCTTCTAACCCGTTGACCGAGGTGCTCGATATTGCTGCGCTAGCCGCAGTTGCTCATGCTGGCGGCGTGTTGCTGGTGGTTGATAACTGTTTTTGCAGTCCGGCGCTACAGCAACCCTTAAAGCTGGGGGCTGATCTGGTTATTCATTCCGCGACAAAATATCTGGACGGACAGGGCCGTGTATTGGGCGGAGCCGTCTGCGGGCCAAAGACATTAACGGATGAAGTCTTCAAGTTTTTGCGTACAGCCGGGCC
>JAUSQB010000430.1 GCA_030652715.1 Rugosibacter sp. | reverse complement strand
GCCGAAATCGTCGATTGAAACTTGTACGCCAAGAACAGACAGGGCTTTGAGTTTGAGTATGGCATTTTCCCGATCGCTCATGATGATGCTTTCCGTGATTTCGAGCTCCAGGCTTGTGCCGCTGATGCCATGCTTCGTCAGCCCGTTTTTTACTATATCTAAAAAATCCCGCCGTCCGATATCCTTGGGTGAAAAATTAATGGACATCCGAATGCCGGTGAATCCGGCATTTTTCCATTTGGCTAATTCACCGCAAGCGTGGTCAAAGACCCATTCGGTAATTTGCGTGATAAGCCCGGTTTCTTCTGCTAATGGAATGAATTCGTCTGGAGAAACCAGACCATGTTCCGGATGTTGCCAGCGTACCAGTGCTTCCATGCCGACAATCCGGCGGCTTTCTACATCCACCTGTGGCTGAAAGTGCAGCACAAATTGATTTCCTGACTCCAGCGCCCGTCGCAAGTCGTTTTCCATGGATAGCTTGCGGTGGAAAATGACATTCATGCCGGGATTGTAAAAGAGCACCCCATTTTTGCCTTCCCATTTGACATGATACATGGCGATATCAGCGCTTTTCAGTAGCGCTTCTATCGTAGTACCATCGTTCGGGTACATGGCAACGCCGATACTTGCGGAGATGAAGACCTCCTGTTCGTCGAGCATGAACGGGCGATTGATTTCAGCCAGCATTTTTTCAGCGATGTTCAGCGCGTTTTCCTTGCTCTTGATGTTAGGCAACAGCACTGTAAATTCGTCACCGCCCAGACGAGCCAGCGTATCACCTTTACGCAAGCAGTTTTTCAGCCGCGTTGCGACCATTTTTAGTAATTCGTCGCCGTGCATGTGCCCCAGCGTGTCATTTACCCACTTGAAACGGTCCAGGTCCACGAATAGCGTGGCACACTGAAGCTCTTCACGTTGCGACATAGTGATCATGAGACCGAGGCGGTCTTTGAACAGTACTCGGTTGGGCAAACCGGTTAATGCATCGTGATGGGCCTGATGATTGATAGCCTCCTCAATTCTTTTGCGATCGCTGATATCTCGTGCGACGCCGTAAGTCCCGAGAAAAGTCTCTGCTTCATCTGTATCTGCTTTGGCATAGAGTCCTCTCGATTTAAGAACAATAGTCGCAAAACGTGTTTCAAAATGCCGAAAACGAGTCGCTGTGCTGCGACACTTCAAACGCAATTCGATGTTGTGTTCTGTTCGACTGTCTTTTCTGCGTTCATTGAAAACAAATTTTGCGCGATCCGTGTCATCTTCATGAATCAGAATCGAGTAATGTTGTCCGATCAGGTCTTCCTTGCGAAATCCGAGGGATTCGATTTGATCGTTGACAAAAGTGAAATAGCCCTTCTGATCCACAGTGTAGATTATGTCTGGGGAGCTGTCGATAAGATAGCGATACAGATTCTTTGAATGCTCCAGCTTATTGTTGATGAGCTGATTGGTTTTTTCAAGGTGCCGCCGGTAGGTTGTGTTTGCAATCGCTTTCAGCAGATGCTCGGGCTGATAGGGTTTCTTTACGAAATCGGTGACGCCGTTGCGAAGCGCTTGAATTGCCGAGTCAATGGAGTTGTCTCCACTAATAACGATGATTGGCGTCGATGCTCCCGTCTGCAGGATATGTTTGGCTACCTCGTGGCCGCTGATATCAGGTAGATCGATATCCAGCAGGATCACGTCGAAATTTTCCTGTTCGAGTATCCTGAGAGCTTCGGCACCGCTGGTGCAGCTTTGCGGGTCATAGCCGCGTAGCCGCAGAAGAAGTTTGAGGCTTTCGTTCAGACGCAAGTCGTCGTCAATGACCAGCACTTTGGTCACAATCGGACTCAACGGGAGATCATCCTGGAAATCCAATAGCTGGTCGATCATTGCGGCAAGTTTCTCATGTGGTCGCTGTGTTCCATGGTGGCGGTAGCGAAGGAATCTGGAGAGGCTGATAGATTGACTGGCAAGAGAATCTCGAACGTGGTGCCCAATCCAAGTGAGCTTTTGCAACTGATGCTTCCGCCAAGGCTTTGCAGGATGTCTGCCGAAATCGATAGCCCCAAACCTGAGTGCGTTGCTCCTTTCAATGTTTCAATGGGCGAAAATATCCGGTTTAGCCGTTCCTTGGACATCCCAGGTCCCGTGTCTGAAATAGCAATCACAATCGCGCTGACTTTATCCTGATTTATCATCACAGTACTCGTTACCTTGAGGGCACCGCCTTCCGGCATCGCCTCGGCTACGTTTTTGAACAGGTTAATAAGTACTTGTTTCAGACCGGCAATATCCGAGCGAACAGGGGGGAGCCCATCATCGAGTTGCATTTCCACGAGAATTCGTGGCGATCGAAAGATACTCGAATTGCATATTTTCAGAATGTTTCTGATAAGTTCATTGATCGACACGGGTTCTAATGCGGGCTCGAATAGCTCCACTGGCACTGGATTGGTCAGCTTGCCGATGATATTGGCAACTCGATCAATTTCCTCATTCAAAATTTGTAGCTCTTGCGCTATCGGCTGGCTGTCCCCCAATTTTAAATCGAGCACTTTCAGATAATTTTTTAGGACGCTCAGCGGGTTGCTTGCTTCATGAATGATCTGGCGGGCGCGGGACTGGTAGTTGGTTACTGTGTCACTATCTGCTTGAGCAGCCGCAATCGTTTTCTGGCGAATGCGATAAATCGAGTCAGCTGCCTGGCGGGAAAAGTCAAGCAATAGCTCGCTATGTTCGATGAGTCTCTGCAAGCGATTTTCGCTCAATGCCAGAACCAGACTCCCGTACATGAAGCTTCGTGTGGCCAAGGGTAAGCAGAGTATCCCGTGAGTTTCGCCAAGTCGAGCAAGTTGCTCATCGATCAAACTTGCTATGGTGCCTGAGTCTTTGCTGAATGAATGCGTGATCATATGGTCGAGCAGCGCATTGGCAACAAGGCTTTTGCCAGGCTCCAGAGGAAATCGGATACGTTGCAGCGATTGTCTCTGCCCCATTATGGGGTGCCCCGAAATGATGTTGGTTTCTGCATCCCATTCGAACAGGAAACACTTGTGCGGCTCGAACAGAATATTTGCAGCCTGAAGAATGCTGGTAAGTAACGCCTCTTCGTCATCACTTTCAAATGCATCTTGGGCCAACGAAATCATCGTTGTGCCATGCAATTCCTTGTGTAGTTCAAGCTCCGCTGGCAGGGCGAGGTCATGTCGGTCCAAGTTTGCAGCGGCATGGTACAGGCCGAGGTGTGAAGTTAGTGCAACCATATCGGTATAAGCATCGGCACTTATTCTGCGGACACGTTCGGCAGATATTCCGAATAAACCACGAGCAAACGCTAGCGATGGATGGTTGGGTGTTTTGTGCAGGTCGTCCCGGCTTAGTGCGTTGGCCAATAAAACTATCTTGCCGAGCTCTGTCGCTGTATTTGCATGTGATACGTTATCGTGGTGATGGCGGATAGCATCTGCTACTAACGGCTCCATGCGCCAGCGCTCGATGAGCAGGGCGCCAATTTCACCGTGCGTTGCACCGAAAATTAGCAATTCGTGTTTGACAAGGTCTTCCGTGTCGTCGTAGCGTGCCAGGATGTCTCGATAGGCATCAGCTTTGACTGCAAGCAGTGCGAGTTTGCCGACATCATGTAGCAGTCCAGCAAGATATGCTTCCTCCGGATTTGGGTAACTGACCGATTTGGCAAGCATTCGGGCCAGAAGTCCGACCATTAGCGAATGCTGCCAGAATTTCTCAAAATTCGGTAGTGACGTCCCTGAAAAGGTGTTCATGAATTGCTGCATGGCGGCACTTATGGCGATCATTTTGATCATCTTGACGCCCAGCAAACCAATACTCTGCTCCACCGATGAAATGGATTCCTGGTGACCGTAATAGCTGGAGTTGGCGACCGACAAGACTTTTATGGTCAATGCCGGATCCTGACCTATCAGGTTTGATATTCCCCGTAATTGTGCATTTTCATTATTGAGCTCCCGAATCAAATGGGTAAGCACTTGCGGCAAGGCAGGGAGCTGATTCAATTCAAATTGTTCGATCAACAATGATGCTCCCAAGGCTCCCCCGATACACACTATTGTTTCCGACTAGCGGACTGCATGAACATGAAAATATGCCTAGCGCCATGAAGCATGCCTATATCGAATATATCGATATTTCATGAATTAACTTTAAGGCATCTCTACTTAAAAATTACCGCTAAACTTGCTCTGAGTCGTCAACGTTCCAGCTGAAATTCCAAGATAATACACCCGCTGCTTATTTTATTGTGTTTATTTCCGTGCCGATCCTTATTACTCTATTTTTTTGGTTTTGAGAAGCGCGCCGTCAAATCAAATGGTTATGGGGAATACTTTGATTCAACTTATGCCCGGCCAGTCTGGCATGGACGCATGACCCGGAAAGCAAGGGCCATACCGAGAGCAGGTCTCCCGATGGTTGACGCCTCGCTAGACCAAAAAAGAACAAAAAGAAAGAGCAACTACAACCACAAGAATCAGACCAACCTGGATGATGCCAACGGACGACTAGCGTTGCACATATCCATATATGAAGTGCTTGGGGCCGTTGATCAGGCGGTGCAGAAAGACGTGTCTGTCATCGAGGAAAGCAGGGGAAGCTCTGCCCATGCTGAAAAACAACTGTAATATCAGGAAACAAGCCGACTCTTGAATGATTCCGCTATGATCTGTGCTTATCCATGACTGATTCAAGCAGATTTTTGGGAGCGTCTTATCGAGTCTATTGATGTTTTCTGCTATCACTGCGGTTTGCCTGTTCCTCCAGGAAGCAAAATTTCCATTACCATCGATGCCGTGCCACGCGTGCTGTGCTGTACCGGGTGTGAGGCTGTGGCGCAGGCAATCATCAGTAACCATCTTACCGAGTATTACCGTCACCGCGATGCGTTGCCGGAAAGTCCTCGCGAAGCGCTGCCCGTAGCTTTAGATGCACTGGGTTTGTTTGATCACCCCAAGGTACAGAAAAGTTTTGTACAAATCGCTGGAGAGCACGAGCGAGAGGCGGCACTGATACTGGAAGGCATCACCTGTGCCGCCTGCGTCTGGCTTAACGAGGCGCACTTGCGCTGCCAGCCGGGCGTGACCTCGGTCGATATCAATTATGCGACACGTCGTGCTAGGGTGCGTTGGGATACACGGGTTACCAAGCTCTCCAAACTGCTCGAAGCGATTGCGGCTATTGGGTATCGGGCCCATCCTTACGATGTAGCGCGCTCAGAGAGTCTGGCACAGAAAGAGCGCAAGACCGCACTCTGGCGGCTGTTTGTCGCCGGTTTTGGCATGATGCAGGTGATGATGTATGCCATCCCGGTCTATCTTGCGCAAACAGAGACTGGCAGCGACATGGCGCCAGACATTGAGCAATTGATGCGCTGGGCCAGTCTCATTCTGACCTTGCCGGTGGTACTTTATTCTGCGGCCCCCTTTTTTGCCAACGCCTGGCGCGATGTGACATTGCGTCGACTCGGCATGGATGTACCCGTGGCACTTGGGGTGGGAAGTGCGTTTGCCGCGAGCTTGTGGGCAACGTTGTCGGGTAGTGGCGAAGTGTATTTTGATTCGGTCACCATGTTTGTTTTCTTCTTGCTGTCCGGCCGGTATCTTGAAATGATGGCTCGACAAAAAGCGGTGCGTAGTGTCGAGACACTGGCGCGCGCCATACCGACACTGGCAACACGCTTTGTGCGCTGGCCAGAGGCAGCTTGCGAGCGGGTGGCAACAGCTGAACTCCATGTGGGTGATGTGATACAGCTAGCCCCCGGTGAAAGTATTCCGGCGGATGGTGAAGTGGTCGAGGGGGTCAGTGCCGCCGACGAGTCATTACTCACGGGAGAAAGCCGACCGTTACCTAAAATGGTTGGTGATGCACTTATCGGTGGCAGTGTCAATGTGAACAGCCCGCTGGCGATGCGCGTACTGCGCTTGGGCGAAGACACTCGGCTGGCCGCGATTACCCGCTTGATGGAACGGGCAGCCGCAGAAAAACCGCAAGTGGTGCATATGGCAGACCGTATCGCTGCACGTTTCGTTGTGGCAGTGTTGTTGCTGGCAGTGATGACGGCGTTGATTTGGTGGCAGATTAATCCCGATCAAGCGTTATGGGTGTTCGTTGCCGTGCTGGTGGTGAGCTGCCCTTGTGCGTTGTCATTGGCCACCCCGGTGGCCTTAACGGTAGCTACCGGCGCTTTGGCTGCGCGTGGCGTGCTGGTAACCCGCGGGCATGCTATTGAAACGCTGGCGCAAGCGAACCATTTCATCTTCGACAAAACCGGCACGCTGACATTGGGCCAACTGACACTGATCGAAACGATTGTTTGCCGTGGCGCGCCAGACGCTGCAATTGCCCTGGCAGCAGGGCTGGAGCAGGGCTCGGAGCATCCTATCGGCCGTGTTTTGCGGCAGGCTGCAAACACTATTGTGCCTGTGGTCAATGTGCGCGCAGTGACTGGTGCCGGCGTGCTTGGTTTTATCAATGCCAGCGAATGGCGACTGGGGCGACCGGATTTTGTGGCGGGGCTGCATCAAAAACCGTTGCCTCTGAATATTGAAGAAAAAGTCGGTGCTGGTGATACGGTGATTGCGCTGGGTTCTACCGATGGGTGGCAGGCTTTTTTTCAGTTGGGTGATGACGTGCGTCCCGAAGCAACTGCGGCGATGGCCGCTTTGCGGCGCACGGGTGTCACGCTTTCTATTTTTAGCGGCGATGCTTCTGCTGCTGTGCAACGAGTGAGTCAAGCTTTGGGCATTGCCGATGCGCGCGGCGGAATGACGCCCGAAGACAAGCATGCAGCAGTGACCGCCTTGCAGGCTGCTGGGGCCGTTGTAGCCATGGTGGGCGATGGTGTGAATGATGCACCCGTGCTAGCGAAAGCTCAGGTATCCATTGCCATGGGCAGTGGCGCTGATCTGGCGCGAGCGCAGGCAGATATTGTGTTGCTGGGCAATCATTTGGCAGCATTGGCACCTGGGGTGGTGCTGGCACGACGAACCGTACGCATCGTAAGACAAAATTTGTTCTGGGCCTTTACCTATAACCTGACTGCTATTCCTCTCGCCATGGTAGGCTGGGTCACCCCCTGGATGGCAGGGATTGGCATGTCGGCCAGCTCGCTACTGGTGGTGCTCAATGCCTTGCGTCTGCAGAGCAGGAATAAATAGCCATGGATATTCTTTATCTTTTGATTCCGCTCTCTTTAGTGTTGGTGTTTGCGATTGGCGCCATTTTCTGGTGGTCGCTGAAAAGCGGTCAGTTTGATGATCTCGAAGGCCCAGGTCATAGGCTGTTGATGGATGACGATGGCATCTCAACAAGCGAGCAATACCTGAAAGAGAGGGAATGCAAAAAATCAGGAAAGAGTTGAGAAGAAAGCACCTGAAATATATACAGGGTTAATATTTGGTAAGCTGATTTACTCTGCTACTTGAGATTATCTATAAACCCATATCACGGCGATCCATAAACTTTTAATGCAATGCAGCATTGTTTGATTTAGATCAAGTAATCTTTGACCTGTTATCACGTAATCTGCAATCATCTAGCCTATTTAGTTCACATGTCTGATTAAAGCGGGTGGTTCAGTTTTTTATTTTTGAGGTACATATATGATGCAGTCGCCAGCAACTTATCACTACAAGGTTGTGCGCCAATTTACTGTGATGACGGTTATCTGGGGTATCGTTGGCATGCTGGTCGGAGTCATTATTGCGGCCCAGTTGGTCTGGCCTGAATTAAATGTCAGCGAGTATTTGAGTTACGGTCGGCTGAGACCATTGCATACTAATGCCGTCATTTTTGCATTTGGCGGCTGCGCACTGTTTGCCACTTCCTATTATGTTGTGCAGCGTACCAGTCATGCGCCGTTATTCGCGCCGAGGCTGGCGGCTTTTACTTTCTGGGGCTGGCAATTGGTCATTGTTCTTGCCGCTGTCACGCTGCCGATGGGTATGACTCAGGCAAAAGAATATGCCGAGCTGGAATGGCCGAT
>JAUSQB010000046.1 GCA_030652715.1 Rugosibacter sp. | reverse complement strand
ATTTTTCTGGGTGCCGTGAATTACAACCTGAGCCTGGGTCATGCGCTGGTTTTCTGGCTGGCTGGGCTGGGCATTGTGACGATCTTGCATACCTTTCGCAATCTCGTGCAGCTCACCCTGCGACCAGGGCGCTGCCCGCCGGTTTTTGTAGGCGACATGGCCCGCTTTGATCTGCTGCTGGAAAACACCCGGCGGGATACGCGCATCAACTTGCAGCTGTCATTCGCGGGTGAAGTACCCGTCGAGATCGATCTTCCCGCGCACACGACCAGCACCGTCACGCTCATGCTGCCAACCACCCAACGCGGCTGGCAGGCCTTGCCACGAGTTACCATAGCAACCACCTGGCCGCTGGGCCTGGTACGTGCGTGGAGCTATATCGCGCCGGAAATGCGCTGTCTGGTTTACCCTGCACCTGCACGCAACGCACCACCGCTGCCCTGGAGCAGCGAAGCATTTCAGGGCACAAGCCATGCCGGTCAGGGCGTGGATGATTTTGCTGGCCTGCGCCATCACCAACCGGCCGACCCGCCGCGTCACGTCGCCTGGAAAGCGGCCGCACGGCAAGACGACGGCAAGCTGCAAACCAAGCTCTTTAGCGGCCAGTCAGCGCAAGAACTCTGGCTCGATTGGGATGCCGCACCCAGTACGCTCACCATCGAACAACGCATTGCCTGCCTTGCCCGCTGGCTGCTCGATGCCGATGCCGCTGGCATGCACTGGGGTTTGCGTCTGCCCACGCTGCGCCTCGCCCCCGCGCAAGGTGCCGCGCACCGCGCTGCCGGATTGCAAGCACTGGCTTTGTACGCTTTGCCTATGGCTTCAAATACTCATGGCACGCCTTGATCGCCCGGTAAGCCGCCGCCAAAGCCAATGGCTATTGCTTGCTGCCGTTACCGCGTTTGCCCCCTTGGCCGCACATATGCCAGTGTGGCTGGCGCTATTCGCTGGCGCGGCCTTTGTCTGGCGTGGCTGGCTCACTCAGCGCGGTGGACGATTGCCACCGCGCTGGCTGCTCGTGCTATTGGTCGTCGCCGGTTCGCTCGGTGTCTTTTTTGAATACCGCGGCTTGTTTGGCCGCACACCGGGCATTGCGCTGCTGCTGATTTTTCTCTCGCTGAAACTCATGGAACTGCGCGCGCCACGCGATGCGGTAGTGACTGTGTTGCTGTGCTACTTTTTAATCCTCGGGCAGTTTTTATTTACCCAAACACTGCTCACCGGGCTCATGACCTGCCTTGCCGTTGTCATTACCACTGCTGCCTTGCTTGCCGCCAATAATGATCGGCCTACCCTCAGGCAACAACTGGAACATGCAGGCCGCCTGTTGTTGCAAGCGCTGCCCTTCATGGTGTTGCTATTCATCCTTTTTCCACGCGTGAACGGCCCGTTGTGGGGGCTGCCCGAAGATCGCCACACAGCGCTTTCCGGACTCACCGATGCTATGGCACCGGGCACCATTGCACAACTTTCACAGTCAGACGCCATTGCCTTTCGCGTCGCGTTTACTGGCGCATTTAGAGGTATGTCCCCCGCACAATCCAGCCTTTACTGGCGCGGCCTGGTGATGCCTGATTTTGATGGCCGCACCTGGCGCGTCTCACAAACCCGCGAGGCCTATACCACCCCGCCGTATGCTGAAGAAAGCAGGCATAGCAAGCCGATCGACTATGAACTCACCCTTGAGCCGCACGGCAAACGCTGGCTCTTCGCGCTGGAATCGCCCACCACACTCCCTGCTGAAAGCGCCCTGACGCGAGACTATCAATTGCTATCTCGGCAACCTGTGCGCAGCCGCCTGCGCTACACGCAGCGTGCCGTAACGAATATCCAAAAAGGCCTGACCGAGCCGCCCGAAGTCCTGCAGGAATCGCTGGCCTTGCCCAAGCACAGCAACCCGCGCACCCGCGCGATAGCAGAAGGCTGGCGGCAACGTCATGGCAATAATGACGCCGCCATTGTAAAAGCCGCCGAAGATTTTTTTAGCAACCAATTACTTCGTTACACCCTCAACCCGCCACTGGCCGGCAGCGATAGTATCGATGAATTTTTGTTTGACAACAAACGCGGCTTTTGCGAACACTTTGCCTCGGCCTTTGCCTTCGCCCTGCGTGCGGCCGGCGTGCCCGCGCGCGTCGTGGCCGGGTATCAAGGCGGTGAAATCAACCCCGTCGACGGTTTTTTGGTCGTGCGCCAATATGACGCCCATGCCTGGACGGAAGTATGGCTTGCCAAACAAGGCTGGGTGCGCATAGACCCCACCGCCATTGCCGCGCCACGGCGCATTGACAGCAGCCTGGCTACGGCCATTCCAGCCGATGAAACACTGCCTTTTTTGGCGCACAATGACATGGCTTGGCTCAAGGCTGTGCGCTACCAAATCGATGCCGTGACCAATGGCTGGAACCAATGGGTGCTAGGGTATGATCCACAACGCCAGCGCGACTTTTTAACTCGCCTCGGGCTGGACGCCGATTGGCGCAATATGACAGCCCTCTTGGCGGTGCTCTGCGGCGCGGCCTTGCTATTGCTCACCGGCTGGGTGCTGCGCCAGCGCGAGCGCATCGCCCCTGCCCGCCGTGCCTGGCAGCGCTTTACGCGCAAGCTCGCCAAGCGCGGCATTGTTTGGCAGCCTTGGGAAGGACCGGACACCATGGCCATCCGCGCGGCTAGCCAGCTCCCTCTGCACGCGGCAAAAATTTACGCCATCGCCCGCAGCTACGCCCGCCTGCGCTATGCTGCCCAACCGTCCGGCTTAGACTTGTCTGAGCTCAACCAATACATCAACGATTTATCACTATGAAATTGAAACTCATGAAATACATTGCCTTGCTCTGCCTGTTCTTGATCTTCCCTGCGCAGAGCCAAATCAATCACCAAGCCAATAGCTATGCCGAGCGTGAAGACGTGCAAACATTCATCGACGAAATGGTCACCCAATACGGTTATGACCGCACGATACTCGATGCACTGTTTCGCGTCACCCAACCTATCACCTCGGTGCTTAAAGCCATTCGCCCACCCGCCGATCCGGGCATACGTTCCTGGCGCGCTTATCGCAGCCGCTTTGTTGAGCCCGCCCGCATCGCGGCGGGCAAAACCTTCATGCAGCGCTACGCCAACGAACTGGCTGCGGCAGAGGCGCGCTTTGGCGTACCGAAAGAAATCATCGCCGCGATCATCGGCGTGGAAACGATTTACGGCAAGCACATGGGCAACTACACCACCTTTGCCGCGCTCACCACGCTGGCCTTTGATTACCCCCCACGTGCCAAATTCTTCCGTCAGGAACTGGTTGAATTTCTCCTGCTGGCCAGGGAAGAAAACCACCCGATATTGAGCTACACCGGCTCCTACGCAGGCGCTCTGGGCTTGCCGCAATTCATGCCCTCGTCACGACGCAAATACGCACTGGATTTCGACAACGACGGCAAGGTTGATCTCACTGCCAGCCCGGCCGATGCCATCGGCAGCGCCGCACATTTTCTGGCTGAACATGGCTGGGAAAAGGATGGCGTGATTGCCGAAAAAATCACCATTACAGGCGATGGTATTCAAACCTTGATTGATGAAGGCATCAAGCCGCAATATCGCCCCAACGAATTGGCTACACGGCAGGTACAGATTCAAAAAGTCGGCGCTGATGAGACGGCGCTTAGTAATCAACCCGCCGCATTGATCGATCTCATCACCCCCAACGCGCCCACCGAATACCGTCTGGGTTACCAGAATTTCTACGTCATCACCCGCTACAACCGCAGCAGCTTCTACGCCGCTGCGGTGATGGATTTGGCTGAGGCACTGAAAGACTCACCAATCGGCCGATAAGCTTGCCCGCAACTCAAAACACATCTTGAACTAGACTGCGCCCAGAGAACAAAATCAGTGTCCAATAAAGAAGCCACCGCCCGCATCAAAATCAACAAGCTGCTCGAAGCGGCTGGCTGGTG
>JAUSQB010000392.1 GCA_030652715.1 Rugosibacter sp. | reverse complement strand
GAATGGCGCTATCTGGATCACGGCGAGCCGGGCATGGATAATTCCAAGCGCATAAAAAATCCGGATTTCGTTCTCAATCAGGCCCGTTATCAGGGAGCTTCAACTTTGCTGGTGCGGAGCAATTTTGGCTGTGGCTCTTCTCGTGAGCATGCGCCGTGGGCATTGCAGGATTTTGGTTTTCGCGCCATTTTGGGCGAATCGTTTGCCGACATCTTTTTCAACAATTGCTTTAAAAATGGGCTGTTGCCTATTGTGTTGCCAAAAACTGAAATTGATGCGCTCTTTCTTTTAACGGAGAGCACACCTGGATTTCGCATAACGGTTGATCTTGCTGCGCAAGTGGTCAGTCGGCCTGATGGCCATAAAATTCCTTTTGCCGTGGATGCCTTTCGCAAAGAGTGTTTGCTCAATGGCTGGGACGATATTGGCCTGACTTTGCGGCATGCAGAAAAAATCCGTGCATTTGAAGCGCAACGACGGATCGAACAACCTTGGCTGTTTGCCTAGTTTTGTCTAGAGGAAAGTTTAATGAAGATTTGTGTTCTCCCCGGTGACGGGATCGGCCCTGAAATCACGACGGAAGCGTTGCGCGTACTGCGCGCCCTTGATTTGTCCTTTGAAACAGAAGAAGCGCCTGTAGGCGGCGCAGGTTATCGGGCATCGGGGCATCCGCTGCCCGAGGCAACGCTTAAGCTGGCACAGCAGTCAGATGCCATTCTGTTTGGTGCGGTGGGCGACTTTTCACTGGATACCTTGCCGCGCGAGTTGCGCCCTGAGCAGGCGATTCTGGGGTTGCGCAAGGCATTCAATCTATTTGCCAATTTTCGCCCTGCACTGGTCTATCCTGAATTAGTACATGCCTCAACGCTGCGCCCGGAAATTGTTGCCGGTTTGGATATTCTGATCATTCGTGAGCTTACGGGTGACATTTATTTTGGTCAGCCACGTGGTATTCGTACGCTGGACAATGGGGTACGTGAAGGCTTTGACACGATGCGCTATTCTGAACCAGAGATTCAGCGGGTGGCACATGTCGCGTTTCAGGCGGCAAGAAAGCGCAGCAAGCGCTTGTGTTCCGTTGATAAAGCCAATGTGCTGGAGACAATGCAGCTTTGGCGCGAAGTCGTGATCGCCGTGGGTGCAGAATACCCCGATGTCGAGTTGAGCCACATCTACGTGGATAACGCGGCGATGCAATTGCTGAAAAACCCCAAGCAGTTCGATGTCATGGTGACGGGCAATATGTTCGGCGATATTCTTTCTGATGAGGCATCGATGTTGACGGGCTCAATTGGCCTGTTGCCTTCTGCTTCGCTGAACGAAAATAATTTCGGCTTATACGAGCCGATCCATGGTTCAGCACCCGATATCGCAGGCAAAGGCGTGGCAAATCCGCTCGCCACCATTCTTTCTGCAGCCATGATGTTGCGCTTTAGTTTTGGGCTGAATGATGAGGCCCAGCGCATTGAATCTGCCGTGAAAAAAGTGCTGGCACAGGGCTATCGAACCGCTGATATTGCTGAGTCGGGCCTCGCAACTGTAGGTACTGAAGCCATGGGTGACGCCGTTGTGGCGGCGCTGTAATTTATTTTATAAGTGAGAACAAGGCTATGAAGCGAGTAGGTCTCATTGGTTGGCGCGGAATGGTGGGTTCTGTGCTCATGCAGCGCATGCGTGAAGAGGGTGACTTTTCGCTGATTGAGCCAGTATTTTTCACGACATCCAATCTGGGTGGGCAGGCACCCGATGTGGGGCAGGGCATTTCGCTACTTAAAGACGCAAAAAATATTGCTGATTTAAAAGCGATGGAGATCATCATCACCTGCCAGGGGGGCGATTACACGACAGAAATATTCCCCATGCTGCGTGCGGCAGGCTGGTCGGGTCACTGGATTGATGCGGCATCGAGTTTGCGCATGCAAGACGATACGGTGATTATTCTTGATCCAGTGAATTTGGATGTGATCAAGCAGAGCTTGTCCCATGGCGGGCGTAACTGGATTGGCGGGAACTGCACCGTGAGTTTGATGCTTATGGCGCTGGGTGGGTTGTTCAAGGCTGGCTTGATCGAGTGGATTACTGCCATGACCTATCAGGCGGCTTCAGGTGCTGGCGCACAAAATATGCGCGAATTGCTGGCGCAAATGGGAGAAGCCCATCGCGTCGCCAAGGGTTTGCTGGAAGACCCGGCATCGGCCATTTTGGACATTGATCGTGAAGTCGCAGGCATACTGCGTGATGAGACTTTCCCTACCGATAATTTTGGCGTGCCATTGGCTGGATCCTTGATCCCATGGATTGACAAAGATCTGGGTAATGGTCAAAGCCGGGAAGAATGGAAAGGGCAAGCGGAAACCAACAAGATTCTAGGGCGTGCAGCTAACCCCATTCCGGTCGATGGATTGTGTGTTCGCATCGGCGCCATGCGGTGCCATTCGCAGGCCTTGACCATCAAGCTCAAGCAGGATGTGCCGTTAGAGGATATCCATGGGCTGCTGGCTGCGCATAATGACTGGGTTAAAGTTGTTCCTAATCAGCGGGATGTTACAGTGAAAAACTTGACGCCCGTTGCTGTGACAGGGACGCTGACTGTTCCTGTGGGTCGGTTGCGCAAGCTTGCCATGGGCCCGGAATACCTGTCGGCTTTTACTGTGGGAGATCAGTTGCTTTGGGGGGCTGCAGAGCCTTTGCGCAGGATGTTGCGCATTTTGCTCGACTCTTGAACGAGGATGATTTTTTGGCCGTCGTTTAGAGTCAGGACTTCCTGTGGTCTTGCACACTTAAGATCATGATGTTATGTTGATAAATCGTCGAAAATTCTGCAGGAGTGACTGTGCTTAAAACTGACAAAAAAACCAATCTTTTCAAGGTAACCGCTATTGCCATGGCAATAGCCTCCGTCCCTCTTTCGGGATATGCTGCGGGGCTTGGAAAAATTGCTGTTTATTCTGCGCTTGGTCAGCAGCTCAAGGCTGAAATTGAAGTCACTGCCACAGATGACGAGTTATCGTCACTCCAAACGAAACTGGCTTCGGTCGATGCTTTTCGCCGAGCCGATGTTGAATATAACCCCATGCTCTCCGGCCTCAAGTTTTCGCGCGATACCATTATGCGCAATGGGCATCGCTACATTCAGGTCACCACGGACAGGCCGGTGAATGAGCCTTTTATCAATATGCTGGTTGAGATGAGCTGGGCTTCGGGGCGTTTGGTTCGTGAATACACATTTCTGCTGGATCCTCCTGGTCTGGCCCCAGCAACAGCAACTGTTTCGCCATCGGCAGCCCCCTTGGCCGCAGATGCGCAATCTGCAAAACGCGGTCAGGTCGAACCAATCGCTGCTGAATCAATGGCAGAAGTTTCGCCCAGTACAGTTTTGCGTCAAGGAGCCAAGCTGCGGCAGCCGCTGGCTGCCACTGCCAGCGAGACAAGCGCTGGGGCGAATGAAAAAAGTTATAAGGTTCTTTCTGGCGATACGCTTGGGAAAATTGCTGTACAGACGCGCCCTGAAGGTGTCAGTCTGGATCAAATGCTGGTGGCTTTACTCCGTTCCAATCAGCAGGCCTTTGATGGCGGCAACATGAATCGTCTTAAAGCAGGAAAAATTCTTGCGATTCCTGATACGGAAACCATAAGTCAAGTTTCAGCCAGTGAGGCGAAAAAAGAAGTCGTCGCACAGGCCGCAGATTTTAATGCGTATCGTAAAAGACTGGCATCAGTTGCTGATGCGCGAGCAAGTGCTGGTAATGACGAACAGCATGTGGCGAGTGGGAAGATAACACCCAGAGTAGAGGATAATTTTCCTGTACCTGGTGGCAAAGACAAGTTAGAGGTTTCACGGACCAAAAATGCAAAAGGGGACGATGGTGATTCAGCGGCACGTGTTGCCGCACTGGAAGCTGATCTGCTGGCACGCGATAAGGCGCTGGAAGAAGCGCGGAGTCGTACCGCCGAGCTTGAACAGAATTTGGGCAAGCTAAAGCAGCTTGCTGAACTGAAGAGTAAAACCGGTGCAGATATGCAGCAACAGGCACTGGCAGGGCAGTCAGCTCCAGCCGCCACAAGCCCGGTTCCCGCTGAGATTTCTGCAACAGCCCCTGCTGTGGCGGACGATGCAGCATCGATGATAGACACTCAGGCACCATCGACCACAGCTGTAACACCCGAGGCATCGGTTAGCCCGCAACGGCCCAAGTCACCGGCGAAAAAAGCTGTAATACCGCCCCCGGAACCTGAATCAGAGCCTGATTTCCTGGAGGAAAACAGCACCTTGGTACTCGGTGGCAGCGGAATCCTTGCCCTGCTGCTTGGCTGGCTTGGGTTCTCTGTCTGGAAGAGGAAAAAAGAGAAGGCTGCGTCGGAGAAGATAAGTGGTGCCAGCGATTTTTCATCGCACTCAAGCTTTGGCCCCTCAGTCAGCGCAGCAAGCATTGCTTCTTCCTCTGTGAGCGGGCATAACCCCAGCCAGTTCAGCATAAGTAGCCAAGGGGCAGGTGATTCGTTTGTTGATGCATTATCGCAAGCGGATACCTTTCTTGCATTTGGCCGCAATGAGCAGGCAGCAGAGGTTCTGATCTCAGCACTTGAGACGGAACCTGAGCGACATGCGCTTTATTTGAAATTGTTTGGCATCTATGCTGAACAAGATAAAACGGCTGAATTTGCAACCCTGGCAAAACGCTTTCATGACCAAACTGCGGGTGAAGGCGCGGACTGGGAGATAGCGCGGTTAATGGGTGCTTCGATTGATCCTGGTAATGTGCTGTATCAATTTCCATCCGCTAAACATGGGCTATCCGAGGCAGTCTCGGGAGGGGCTTTGCTGACTGAGGCTGCATCGGCAGGAGCCGCTGTATCTCAAGCAAGCTTGGATACCGACCTTAATAAGGTATCTGAAGCGCTCGCGGAAGGGAATCTTGAACATCAAGATTCCCCGGCAATCGATACGGAACGTCTCGATTTTGATCTGGATTTTGATCCGCATGCTGCTGCATTGCCAGTTGCGGAAGAAAAATCTGCCCCATCGGTAACAACTTCAATAACTTCACCCGAAATGTCGGCTTTGGATTTTGATCTTGATCTGGATTTGCCTAGTGAGGCTTCAGTGGTTGGTACTGAAACACCAGTTGATTCGAGCATGATTCTTGGTGCGAGTTCTGCAAACGCACCATTGGTTATACCGCCTGCTGAAGAAGCGGGCAACAGTATTGATTTTGACTTTGATTTACCTATGGCTGATATGCCCCCAGCATCCGCTGTTGTGCCCAATCTGGAACTGGATACTATTGATCTTGATTTAGATGCCGACTTGTCAGCGCCGACTCTTGGCGAAACGGCAGCAGAGGATACGGATAATCCTGAGGCGGCTACCAAGCTTGAACTGGCAGCCGCCTATGAAGAAATGGGAGATAACGCAGGCGCAATCGAGCTTTATCAAGAGGCCCTGGCCGAAGGTGGCAAAACGCAGCAGGAATTTGCTCGTACCAAACTGGCCAGCCTGACTTGACCGGTGCCTGCCTTTCCGGCGTTGCTGTGCCGGAAGGTGTGCCCAGGCCCATAGCCGCTCCATTTTCCCTTGCAATGCGCTTTCATCCCGCCAGCCTGCTCTTGCTCTGGTTTACTTTTCTTTTGGCGTATTCTGTACGTAGCGGAGCGGTACTGGCAGGCAGTTGTCTTATCGTGATAGTGTGGGCTTTTTTCTCTGCTGGCCTTCATTTACGGCGATTGTTGCGCCGCAGCATTTGGTTGATGCTGACGCTGTTTGTGGTGTTTTTCTGGATGACTCCCGGTACGCCTTTGTCATTAATGCCTTTTGCCTCGGTAGAAGGCCTGCATCTTGCCGTTATGCAAAGTGCGCGGGTGTTACTTGCAATTGCCTCGCTTGCACTGGTGTTGCAGTATTTATCGCGTGCTGATCTGGTTGCCGGGATGTATTTTTTCCTTTTGCCATTAAGTCGCATTGGTGTGCCGGCAAAACGCTTGGCCGTAAGGCTAATGCTGACGCTGGAAGAAGTCGAGCGAGCTTCTGCGCCCATTTGCCCGGTGAGTGAAAACATGACAGAGCAGCCTGCGGATGTCTTAAAGTTACCCCGGCATGCGTGGGGGCGCTTTGATGCTGGCATAGTCCTAATATCCATTTTGCTTGTTGTTTCCACAGGGTTGCCATGAGGATAGCTCTGGGTCTTGAATACGAAGGGTCTACGTTCTGCGGTTGGCAATCGCAGGCAGGTGGCGGGTCTGTGCAAGATGCGCTGGAATCTGCGCTATCCGCTATTGCAGACATATCGGTGCGCGTTGTCTGTGCTGGTCGCACCGACGCAGGAGTGCATGCGATTGAGCAAGTCGTACATTTTGATGCGCCCGTTGAGCGGCCGCTGACGGCTTGGGTGCGTGGAGTGAATGCCCATTTGCCGCCCGCGATTGCGGTGCGTTGGGCGCAGCCAATGCCGGATGATTTTCATGCGCGCTTTTCAGCGCAAGGCCGCCGTTATCGATATGTATTGCTTAACCGTGCCGAGCGTCCGGGCCTCATGGCGCGTCGCGTGGGTTGGTTTCATTTGCCGCTTGATTTATCCGCCATGCAATCCGCCAGTGCTTTTTTGCTGGGTACGCATGACTTTTCGGCTTTTCGTTCGGTCGAATGTCAGGCCAAATCACCCGTTAAAACTCTGCGTAAAGCTTCCATAACACGTCAGGGCGACTTGGTCGTGTTTGATTTTGAGGCGGATGGGTTCTTGCATCACATGGTGCGCAATCTGATCGGCACATTAGTTTATATCGGCAAGGGTGCGCATCCCCCTGACTGGCTTGGCGAATTGCTGGCCGCTAAAAACAGGGCATTGGCAGCACCTACGTCTGCAGCTTGCGGGCTGTATTTCGCGGGAGTCGACTATGATGCGCGCTGGCAATTGAAAGGTAGCGTAAAAGTGGCTGAAAAAGTCGGTGCTGGTGATACGGCGCAAAGCCAGTACCCTTGGGGTGCGGCGACTCCGCTGATTGGATGATGAATAGAACCCGAATCAAGATTTGCGG
>JAUSQB010000378.1 GCA_030652715.1 Rugosibacter sp. | reverse complement strand
GCACGCGCACCAGGGTTTCCTGATCAGCGCTAATCTCCCCATGAGAGAGCGCGAGATGCGAGTCGCCACTGGTTTTATCGACAAAGGCACGCAGCCTGAACGTGCCCTGAGCGCAAGTGATTTCTTTGTCGACGACGCATTCAACCAATGTTTCATTTTCTGCACGGTAATGAATCAAATCGCGTATGGTGCCAATTTTGAGTTGATGCTCGGCGGCGAATTCAAGGAGATCGGGTAGCCGCGCCATGCTGCCATCATCCTTGAGAATTTCACAGATAACAGCCGCGGGCTCGCAACCTGCCATGTGGGCCAGATCGCAGCCTGCTTCGGTGTGGCCGGCGCGAACCAGCACACCGCCGGGCTGCGCCATGATGGGGAAAATATGGCCCGGCTGAACAATGTCTTCAGCGCAGGCATTTTTGGCGACTGCCACTTGCACCGTGCGGGCACGGTCGTGGGCTGAAATGCCGGTGGTGACACCCGTTGCCGCCTCAATCGAGGTGGTAAACGCCGTGCTGAATGCGCTTTTATTGTCGCGCGTCATGGGGGACAAGCCCAGTTGTCGGCAGCGCGCTTCGGTGAGTGTCAGGCAGACCAGGCCACGTGCATGCTTGACCATGAAGTTGATCATTTCAGGCGTGACGTGTTGTGCTGCGCAGACGAGATCGCCTTCGTTTTCACGGTCTTCTTCGTCGACAAGAATGACCATGCGGCCAGCGCGAATCTCGGCAATGATGTCTTGGGTAGGGCTAATGTTCATGGCAGAAGGGCAAGAAATGTGGCGGGAAAAGTGCACATTCTACGCCGCAGGACTAGTTGACAGTATCCGCTCCACATACCGTGCGATAAGGTCAACCTCAAGATTCACGTGGCTGCCCACCCGTAGCTGATGCAGGGTGGTCATGGCCATGGTGTGCGGAATCAGGTTGATCGAAAAGTCGGCGTTGATAATACGGTTCGTGGTGAGCGAGACGCCATTGACAGTGATCGAGCCTTTGGGGGCGATCATTTTCGCCAGCGTCAACGGCGCGCGAATGACCAGTTCGTGCGATTCGCCCACGGGGGCGAGGCGGATGACTTCGCCCAACCCATCCACATGGCCTGCGACCAAATGGCCGCCCAGCCGATCAGCCAGGCGCAGCGCTTTTTCAAGGTTCAATTCATTGGCAGCACCCATGCCGCCCGCGCCATCCAAACCCACCGTGCAATCCAGGGTTTCACGCGATACATCCACTTGATACGTGTCCCCCTTCTTGCTGATGACCGTGAGGCAGACGCCATTGTGTGCAATGGAATCTCCCAGCGCGACATCCGAGAGATCCAGCGCGGGGGCTTGAATGGTCAGGCGCAATCCCGTTTCAAGCGGGATAACCTGGGTAATGGTGCCGATGGCGGAAATAATGCCGGTAAACATAGTAGCGGGTTTGCGATCAAGTCAATGGAATAAATATGCAGCGAATAAGTTCTCAGTGCGCGGCGAGTTCAAGTTGCTGCAAAAATTGTTCGGCGTTTTGGAAGCCGACAACACGCTGGCCCAGTTTTTCGCGGCCCTGGGCGTCAAAGAAAATAATGCCCGGCGGCCCGAACAAACCGAAGCGGGCAAGCAGCGCACGATCATCCGCGTTATTAGCGGTGACATCGGCTTTCAGCAAAACAAAATCCCGCATGCGTTTTGCCACGTCAGCTTGCGCAAACGTAAAACGTTCCATTTCCTTGCAGCTAATGCACCACTCGGCCCAGAAGT
>JAUSQB010000377.1 GCA_030652715.1 Rugosibacter sp. | reverse complement strand
TTTTCTTCAGGAAACTGCACGGTAATCTTGCGCGCAAACATATAGCGACCAGTAACCGCCATGCCCTTGAACAGCTCTTTTAAAAACAAACTGCCTATGAAATCCTTAGCACCCATGACAAATACCCATAGCAAACTCCCGACTCTATTTCCAGATAGTCAGTGGCGACATCATCCAGACGCCTACGACAAGAATCCATACCAGCGTCAGCGGGACAAAAAATTTCCAGCCCAAACGCATGATCTGGTCATAGCGATAGCGCGGGAATGTAGCGCGAATCCAGAGGAAGAAAAACAGAACGGCAGATATTTTTACGGCTAACCAGAAGAAACCATCCGGTAGAAAGGCAACCGGCGATAGCCAGCCACCGAAGAAAAATACAGCCACCATTGCCGCCACGAGAATCATGTTGGCATATTCAGCAAGGAAAAACATCGCGAACGACATACCTGAGTATTCCACCATGTGACCGGCAACAATTTCAGACTCGCCCTCGACAACATCAAACGGCGCACGATTCAACTCGGCCACGCCGGAAATCAAAAACACCGCAAACACAGGCAGCAAGGGAAGCCAGTTCCAGGAAAGAAAACCAATTCCCTGCGTAGCAAAGTAACCCTGTGCTTGGCCATGCACAATATCGGTGAGATTAAGGCTACTGGAAATCATGAGTACACTGATTAACGCCAATCCCATAGCCACTTCATAAGAAATCATCTGTGCAGAGGCTCGCATGGCGCCCAAAAATGCATATTTCGAGTTTGAAGCCCATCCTGCAATGATGATGCCATACACGCCGATAGAGCCAACAGCCAAGAGATACAACACGCCGGCATCGATATTCGCCAAGACCCAGCCGTCGGAAAAAGGGATCACCGCCCACAAAGCCAGAGCCGGCGCTATGGCCATGACAGGCCCGACAAAATATAACTTTTTGTCTGCCACCTTAGGCAGAATAACTTCTTTGAAAAAGAGTTTTAATCCGTCAGCAATGGGTTGTAATAAACCCCAAGGACCAACGCGGTTTGGGCCAATCCGTACATGCATCCACCCAAGGATTTTCCGTTCCCAAAAAGTCAGGTAGGCTACTGACAGTAGCAGTGGCACAAGAATCAGCACGATCTTCAGCAAGGTCCACAGCAAAGGAAAGAACGGGCCAAGCCACTGTTGAATAGGGTCAATAAATGCATTCATCATGCTTTTTCCACATGCAGCGTGGTGAACATGGGGCCGACAGCAACCGTGGTGGAGTGCCCGCTGGCGACGCGCACAACGTTATTGGGCAAATTCGCATCGAGTTCTGCGTGCAGAATCGCCGATATGTCGTGGCTGGCAGAGTTTTTTACAATATCCGCCGTCTCACCATCCGCTACGGCGAGGAGACCTACCCGCGAAGCGGGAATCACAGGTCTGCAAAGCTGAGCGTTTTTTGCTCGACCGTCTTCTTGTAGCGCAGTTGTTTCATCAACGCCGAGTTTTACTAAATCACCACTGGCAATGCCAAAGCGAGCAAGCATTACACCATTCATATGAGCCACCGGAATAGCAGCATCTTTGGTTTTTTGTAATGAGGGAGCATAACGGACAAGCATATCGGCAAAATGAATAGGCACGTCGGCAACGCGTTCTATCGATGTCGCAGACATGTTAGCTATCAGGTTAACCGTAATATCTGAAACCCCGTTATCAAGACCAGAGACAAATTCCGATGCTTCACCCCGGGCAAGACCCAAAGCTTCAGTTTTTATTTCCTCGCTGCTGCTGTAATCGAATCCAGGAATATCGAGTAAGTTTGCCAGAACCCGAAGTACCTTCCAGGCGGGGCGAGTTTCCGCCAAAGGTTTAACGGCAGCATAAAAGCTTTGCACACGGCCTTCGCAGTTAACGAACGTTCCTGAGGTTTCGGCAAAGGGCGACACAGGCAATAGCACATCTGCATAACCCAGCGCAGCTTTTGATTTAAAGGGTGACAATACAATCACACTGGCGGCTTGGCTGAGTGCCCTCAATGCCTGCCCGCCATGCGCACAATCCAGTTCCGGCTCGACACCTAGCAACATATATGCACGCCGTGGCTGGGCCAGCATCGCTTCGGCAGCAAGGCCACCCGTTTGCGGTACTGCTTTGGCAACGTAGGCACCCAGGCTATTCGCGGCCTCACCAAGAAAACCCAGCTTCCCACCCAAGAGGCAGGCGAGCTGATGGGCTAACGCATGAAGCGTTGCCGCTTGCGGATGTTGCTGTGCGAAATTACCCAGCATGATTCCCGTGTTACGACCGCTAACCAGACTCTGCGCTATCTGCTCAGCTTCGGCTGACACTGTCAATCCAGAAAATGCCCTGTCAGTATCCATCGTTTCAATAGCGACATTCTTCTTTGCACTCAAAGACTTAACAATTTGAGCCAGCATCGAAGGCAATTGTGAAGGCGGCACAATCGCTTGCCCGGCCAGTTTGATGAGCTGATCATCCCCTGCGCTATGCAAGAAAGTGATTTGCGCCCCACGTTTGGCCGACTGACGAAAGCGTTGTGCGATGAGCGGATGATCCTTGCGCAGGAAAGACCCCACCACCAGCACACGGTCAAGCTGAGATAACTCGGCAATCTTCATGCCGAGCCATGGCATGCCCAGACGCTTGCCATCAGCAGAAAAATCGCTGTGGCGCAAGCGCGTGTCAATATTTTCACAGCCCAAGCCACGCAGCAGTTTTTGCCCAAGATACAGCTCTTCAAGCGTTGCATGCGGGCTTAACAAGCCACCAATGGCTGCGCCACCTGCCGTTTTGACAACATCACGCAGCATATGTGACACATAATCAAGCGCTACAGACCAATCAACTTCATGCCACACACCGTCTTGCTTGACCATCGGGCGGGTTAATCGCTCTGGAGAATTCAACGCCTCATAAGAATAGCGATCTTTATCCGAGAGCCAGCACTCGTTGAGGTCTTCATTTTCACGCGGCAAAACACGCATGACGCGATCATTTTTGGTTTGCACGATCAAATGACTGCCCAGACTATCATGCGGGCTGATCGACTTGCGCCGAGACAGCTCCCAGGTGCGCGCTGAAAAACGGAACGGTTTAGACGTTAATGCGCCCACCGGACACAAGTCGATAATATTGCCGGAAAGTTCGGAGTCCACCGTCTGTTCAACAAACGGCATGACTTCTGCCTGCTCACCGCGGAAAGCTTGGCCCAATTCCATGACACCTGCAATTTCCTGCGTGAAACGGATGCAGCGCGTGCAATGAATGCAGCGAGTCATGTCTGTTGCCACTAGCGGGCCGAGGTCTTTATCGGCCACGACGCGCTTCTCTTCCTGGTAACGGGATGCCGAGTCGCCATAGCCGACGGCCAGATCCTGCAACTGGCATTCACCACCCTGGTCGCAAATAGGGCAATCCAGCGGATGATTGATCAACAAGAATTCCATCACACCCTTCTGCGCCGAGACTGCCAGTTCAGAATGAGTAAACACTTTCATGCCAGCCGTAATTGGTGTTGCGCACGCAGGCAAAGGCTTCGGCGCTTTTTCTACCTGAACCAGGCACATGCGGCAGTTAGCCGCAATGGACAATTTCTTGTGGTAACAAAAATGGGGGATGTAGGTTCCCGCTTGATGCGCGGCATCCATGATGGTGATACCAGGTTCTACCTGCAGCGCTTTACCATTGATTTCAATATCAATCACAGCCCCCCCTCCGCACGGAAAAAGCCGCTACCGGCAGATTGCACCGCAGGATCGACCAAACACTTGCCATGTTCAATGTGATACTCAAACTCACTTCTAAAATGTTTAATAAAACTGCGCACCGGCAAGGATGCCGCATCACCCAGCGCGCAAATGGTGCGGCCCATGATGTTATCCGTCACGCGATTCAGCAAATCAAGATCCTCTACTCGCCCCTGCCCATGTTCAATGCGATGCACCACACGATACAGCCAGCCGGTGCCTTCGCGGCAAGGCGTGCACTGACCGCAGGATTCTTCAAAATAAAAATAGGACAGCCGCTCTAGAGCCTTCACCATGCAGGTCGTCTCGTCCATCACGATCACCGCGCCTGAGCCCAGCATAGAACCGGCCTTGGAGATGCCATCGTAGTCCATGGTGGTATTCATCATGACATCGGCTGGCAGCACGGGGGCGGAAGACCCGCCGGGAATGACTGCTTTGAGCTTCCTTCCACCGCGCATGCCACCTGCCATTTCGAGCAGTTTGGCAAAGGGCGTACCCAGCGGGACTTCATAATTGCCAGGGCGATTCACATGGCCAGAAACAGAAAACAGCTTGGTGCCACCATTATTTGGCTTGCCCATCGCAAGAAAAGCATCGCCTCCCATGCCAAGAATGAATGGAATCGCCGCAAAGGTTTCGGTGTTGTTGATAGTCGTGGGCTTGCCATACAAACCATAGCTTGCCGGGAACGGCGGCTTGAAACGCGGCTGGCCCTTTTTGCCTTCGAGCGACTCCAGCAAGGCAGTCTCCTCGCCGCAGATGTAGGCGCCGAAACCGTGCGAGGCATGCAACTGGAAGCTGAACGCGCTGCCCAGGATCTTGTCGCCGAGCAGGCCGGCGGCGCGGGCTTCTTCAAGGGCTTCTTCAAAGCGCTGGTAGGTTGCGAAGATTTCGCCGTGAATGTAGTTGTACCCGACGCTGATGCCCATGGCATAGGCGGCAATCGCCATGCCTTCGATCACGCTGTGCGGGTTGTACTGCATGATGTCGCGGTCTTTGCAGGTGCCCGGCTCGCCTTCGTCCGAATTGCAGACCAGGTACTTCTGGCC
>JAUSQB010000372.1 GCA_030652715.1 Rugosibacter sp. | reverse complement strand
TGCAGAAAATCCTGCGCAAGCTCAATGTCAGCAATCGCGCCCAAGCCGTCGGCAAAGGCGCTGCCTCGCGCCTGTTTTCTCCCGACGATGTGGGTTGATCCCGGATTGATACGTATCATCCGCAAAATTGATGCATAGCGGTATCTTTGAATCCGACCGCAGGAAGTGTTTGAACCTTTGAATCCATTTCTGGACGCTTTCGGGCAAAGCTGTTTCTGGACAGTGGGACGGCGGTTTAAGCCGAAAAACCGGCGGCACTGGCCGACAATAGTCTTATCGGCGCAGTCAGGCCGTGCCTGACGATGACTTATCTGTAAAACAAACCCGTTATCGTGACCAGCAGGAGCCAGCAACGTTAGGGTTCCGCGTAGTGGTATCAGAGCAGTGAGAGCAGTGCCAAGCAGAGCAGTAAAAATAAATAAGTGTTTTGTTGTTTATTCGTCCTTGCCCGGCTGGCTATGACTATTTCTTGGCCGGGCAAGGATATTTTTAAAGCAGTCGACTGGTTGCGCCTACACGAGAAAGAAGGAAATCAACATGAAAAAATATGCACAAAGATACGTACTTGCAACCGCCATCGCCGCGTCATTGTCCGTGTCGTTATTTTCAACCGCAGCCCTGGCTGAGAATCCGGTTATTGCATTCAGCAAGCAGTGGACCTACAGCCACGCTGCCAATCCCGCCACCCCCGGCCAGACGTCCGAGGTTCCGGCTTTCGACCGCAAGACCAACACCCTGTGGGTGGCGGGTGTGGTCGGCGTCGATGTGCTCGATGCCGCTACCGGTGCGCTGATCGAACATATCGACATCAGCGGCTATGGCTCTATCAACAGCGTAGCCATCCACAATGGCCTGGCCGCCTTCGCCATCGAATCGCCAACCCGCACAAATCCGGGCATGGTGGTGTTTTACGACACCAAAACGCGCACGCTCGCCGAGGGCATCAACCCCATTGAAGTAGGTGCTTTGCCCGATATGCTCACCTTTACGCACGACGGCAGCAAGCTGCTGGTCGCCAACGAAGCCACGCCGGTCACTTACGGCGCGCGCATCGGCGCCACTGTTCCCTATGTGTTTGCTCAGCCAGAGGATGATCCGGCGGGCAGCGTCAGCATCATCGACATGGCCACGCGCGATGTCGTAACTGTCGGCTTTGATGGAGTACCCGTCAGTGGTGACAATGTGCGCATCAATACCGGCATGAATTTCGAACCTGAATACATCGCGGTGAATGAAGACGGCACCCTGGCCTACGTCACTCTGCAAGAAGCCAATGCCATGGCGGTGCTGGATCTGACCACTAATCAATTCACCGGCGTGATCGGCCTTGGCGCCAAGGATTTCAGCCTGCCCGGCAACCAGATCGACCCGCTCAATAACGGCAGCGTCGAGTTCCTCTCCGTTCCTGTCAAGGGCCTCTACATGCCCGATGCGATTGCTGCCCATCAATGGCGCGGCAACACCTATCTGGTGATGGCCAACGAAGGCGATTTCCGCGAGGATGACAAGGATCGCTCCGTCGCCAGCGCTTTTGGCGCTACTGCCCCCTTGGACAAGTTGCGCGTCTCCAATACGGATTCCTCGCCGGGCAGCCTGTATGCCGCTGGTGCGCGTTCGTTCTCGATCCGCAGCGAGACCGGCGAGCTGGTCTATGACAGCGGCGATATCCTCGACAAGAAAGCCGCCGAGCTGGGCATTTACAACGATGGCCGCAGCCGCGACAAAGGTGTTGAACCCGAAGGCGTGGCCCTGCTGGACATTGCCGGGCGCACCTATGCTTTCATCAGCCTCGAACGCACGACCAAAAGCGCCATCGCGATCTTCGACATCACCAACCCGAATGAAGCCAGCTTCATCGACATGATCGTCACCGAAGGCGATGTCGCGCCCGAAGGCATGGCGGCGTATCACTACCGTGGCAATTTCTACCTGGCCATTGCCAACGAAAAATCGCATACCACCACCCTTTACAACCTGGAGCGCAAGCGCCAGAAATAAGCTGGTTTGGCCGTTGTACCCGCCACAGTTGCACCAACAGCATGCGCTCCCCCGCATGCACCTGGCGGCCCCGGATAATCCGGGGCCGCTTTTTTTATGCGCCAGCCGGGTTTGCGCTTTGTTTCACCCGTGCCGCGCATTTTTCTCCTGCCAGGCGGCGAATTCCGCAGGGCGAATGCGGTAGCGGGCGAAATTTCCCGCGTGCAGACTGTTCAGCTCGGTATGCACCAGGGCGATAAAACGCGTTCGGTCTGGTTCGGGGACATGTTCGGCAGCCCATGCCGCGACCGAGGGCGGCGCTGCGGATTGATCTTGTCGAACGACGGTGCGGACAAGCTCGACCAAGGCGGTGCGGTAGCGCAGGCGGAAGGGGTCCGGCTCGCCTAGCTCTTCCCGCTGGGAGAGATAGCGTTTGACAGAGCGCTCGTAGCCCCAGACATAGATGTCGCGCAGCAGCTCGATTCGATTGAGTTCATACACCCCGAGCAGGCCTTCCACATAGGCTTCTGTCGGCACGTCGATGAACGACAGCGGGCAAAGGTTGTGCTTGATCAACGGAATGTTGGCCGCCAGGCGGGCCACGCGTTTGTTGACGTCCTCGAAGGCGTGCAGATAAGACAAATGCGCCAGGGCGAAAAAAGATTGCTCGAAGGGATCCTTGATGCCAGCAGCGGTTTCGAGACAGCGCTGGAAATACTCCTCCAGTAGTTGCGGGCTTGTCAGCGGCGTGTAGACCGAGCGGCCGATGCCCACCGGTATCTGGCGGATGCAACCGCTGGCGGCCGAGTTGGCGAGCAGGTTGTCGCTGAGCATGGCATGCAGGTTGAGTATCGAATAGCTGTCAAAACCTATTTCCGCCACCGATTCGACAAGAAACTCGATGGCTTGCTTGTGGTTCAGGATCATCTGGGTTTCAAACGTGTTCTTGCCCTCGGCAGCCTGGCCGAAGGCAATCAGGCGCTCGGTTTCCAGCAGCGAGTAGGTGTTGCCCTCCAGATGGCTGGATGCCCAGGACAAGTCGATCCGTAAGCGCCCAAGCATCTGCCGGGCCAGTGTACCGGCGGGCAGATCGTCTTGCTGCGCGCGGCCGATGCGATGCAGGTGATCCCGAGTGGCCTGGTCGAGATAGAGGCCGGCGTGCGGATAGGCGAGCAGAAATTCGCGCTGGTAGCCCACAGGTTCGCGGCTTTGGATGGGGCGCGCCATGGCATGACGGATATCGCTGCCGGCTACCGAGAAGGGAATGAGCGATGCCGCTGCCACTGTGGCGTGCCCGGTCGCCAAGGAGCCGATCCGGCCGATGGGGTGATAAACCCTGCCCTTGAGGGCGCCGTCGGCAACGATGCGGCTATTGTCGATGAGCAGCTTAAGTCGGCGTTGCAGCGACCGGCGGTGGATCACAACACCTGACGCGGCCAGCGCGGCTTCAAGTTCAGCCATGCCCACACCCTGGGGAAAAGCCGCGATTTGCCGCTCGATCGGAATCAGGTCTTGCTCGACAACTTTTTTTGGCATGGTGCTTTATATGTCGCAAATACGAATATATACGACATATTAGCTTTTATTTGACGTTTAATGTCGATATGCGACATAAAAATGAGTGTTGCCATTTTATTTGGCGCGCAAATTGGCCTTGGTGGCACGAATTGGCGCGCAAGCGCTTTATCGCGCCACATCATCGGCTTGGCTTCAATACTGTCCAAGGTTTCGAACCAGTCGGGTACATCAATAAGAGCGCCAATAAACGACTGGCGGCGATACCCAAAAAGAGCGAGCCACAAGGCGAGTATCTACTATAGTTGAACCAGCGCTGGCGAGAGTCGTCAAGTGATCCTTGACAACTCGCCGTCTTGGCTACACGGGTTGCTACCCTCTCTATTACCCTTATTCAAGGGTAATTACCCCTTCTTCCGCCACTTCGCTGCCGGGCCGCGCCCCTTGCACTCGATCTCGCCTGCCGCTTGTCGTTCGCGGAGCACCCGGCTAACCATGTCCCGACTCACCCCAGGACAGCGCAGTTCCAGTTGGGCGACCGAGAGCTCGTCGGGTAATTGCTGGATCGCGGCCAGCACCTGGTCGGTCTTGGCTCCGCGTGGTGCTTTCGTTTCCCCGACTCGCTCGGCGAATTCCTTGTAGGCGGTTTTCAGGATGAACAAAACGTAGTTGATATAGGGCCATGGATCATGCTTGCCCTCGTGCCAGCCTTGCCCGGTGCGGGGTTTTTCTATTCAGGGCAGGGTGCTATCATGAATATATTCGATCAACTCTTCAAGGGACGGGAGACCATGAAGACACAAACTGCAATCAAACCGGCCGCGCACCGCAAAGCGAAACCGGTTTTACTGATGATGGACAGCATGAAACCCGACTCGGCTTTCGTCTTCACCACGGAAACCACGCCGGAAAAAAGGCGGCAGGCAGCGGATCGCCTCTTGCGGAACATGCCCAAGCCGGTCAAGAAGGGCGAAAAATCCGCGCATGTTTTGCTGGCAGAGTACCGGGCCGGAAAGTGACTGGAAAGCGGTTTGTTCTCGATTCAAGCATCGCCATCGCCTGGTTCTTTCCGGAAGCCGAAGCAGGGCGTCTCTATGCTGCCGCTGTAAATCGGATGCTGCGTGACGGTGAGTTCACCGCGCTGGTACCTGAATTTTTCCATACCGAAGTTGCCGAGTTTTTCATGAGAAGGCGCCGGACGCCGGGCGCGCGGTTTGGTGAGACGCGGCTCTCGAATGCGCTGGATGATCTGGACGCCCTGGGGATTCAGACGATCATCCGCCCGCATTCCTACCGTGAAATCATTTCATGGGCCAAACAGTTCCATGTTCAGGCCAAGGATGCACCGTTCGTGCAGCTGGCGCACCTGCCCGGGCTTCCGCTGGCAACGCTGGACGGCGGGCAACGGCAAGCGGCGAAGCCTTTCAATATCAACTTGATCCACTTCAACTGACCTCAGGCCGTCCCGGCGTGGGCCGTTCTGACCTTCGGCAGGGGGGGGCGCGCCAAGCAACACCATCTCCAAAACCGCTACGCGCCGTTTTAAGCGGTCGAGTTCGGCCGCGCGTGAAATAGTCGGCGCTGATGAAGCCACTGATGAAACACCTGCACAGCAAGAAGGGGCAGGAAAGAACCCTGCCCGCTTCGCTGTGGATGCGCTACAAGGCGGTCGAGCAAGAAAC
>JAUSQB010000495.1 GCA_030652715.1 Rugosibacter sp. | reverse complement strand
AGAAAAGTCGGCGCTGGCGAGACGGCGGCAGAGACAGAAATGCCGATCAAAACACGCTCATTCGTGGCGTCGGTAAGTTTTGCCTTGGTGCGCAGGACGAACATCGAGAGTTTTTTGAGCAGCGGCGGCAGAATCTCTCTGGGCAGCATCAGCAGGTAATCATTACCTTCGCGCCAGATGAGAAAAATCGCCAAAAGCCGTCCTTTAGGTGTACAAAATCCGGCCGTGCGTGCGCTGGTAGCCGCTATGCCCAGAATATCGTTTGTCATCAAGTTATGCAAAAAGCTGGCTGCATCTTCGCCACTGACGCGGATCAGGCCAAGGTCGGCCAGCGGGGCAATAACAACACCGTTGCGTGTAGCGTGCAACTCTGCGTCGATCTGTCCAAAGTGTGCAAAGTCTCTGGCCGTATCAACCGCTGAGCTTTGAGTCGCAAGAAAAGTTGTCCATTCCTGATTCATGGTAATGAGTCCGTGTGCCTAGTGGAGGATGCTATTATCGCGCTCTAGCTGAGATTTTTCCGGTCTGCTCACATTCTTCATGCGTCTGCTGTTCAAGCTGCTGTCCATTATTGCCATCCTTGCAGTCGGAGTTGCCTGGATTGCGCTGCGCCCCTTGCCTATGCCACTCGGTACGGCAGAGTTTTCTGTGCCGCCAGGCGCCACCCTGCGGCGCGCGGCTCAAACAGTCGAGACAGCAGGCATTGACTTGCCCGCCTGGCAGTTTGAATTGCTGGGTCGTCTGCTGGGGCGCGCCACACGCATCAAAGCGGGTAGCTATGAAGTATCCGGACAGACAACCGCGCTGCAACTGCTCAACCAACTGACGCGCGGTGAAGTTAGTCAAGGCAAGTTGGTGCTGGTCGAAGGCCGCACATTTACCCAGTTTCGCGCTTTGCTCAATGAGGCGCCTGATCTGTTGCATGACTCGCGCGACCTGTCTGATGCGGCACTGCTAATCCACATCGGCGCGCATGAATTCCATCCGGAAGGATTATTTTTTCCGGATACTTACTGGTATGACAAAGGCAGTAGCGACCTGGCAGTGCTGGTACGTGCCTATCATGCCATGCAGCGTCATCTGGCGGCCACATGGGCGGCACGCAATCCCGATTTGCCTTTGAAAACACCTTATGACATGCTGATCCTGGCGTCCATTGTCGAAAAAGAAACCGGTTTGGCCAGTGATCGGCCACAAGTTGCGGCTGTTTTCGTCAATCGCTTACGGATTGGCATGCCGCTACAGACTGATCCGACGGTTATCTATGGTTTGGGCAAGAAATTTGACGGCAATCTGCGGCGGATTGACTTGCAGATGGATACGCCCTGGAATACTTACACCCGACGGGGACTGCCGCCAACACCGATTGCCTTGCCGGGTCTGGCGGCCTTGCAGGCGGCGGCCAGACCGCCGTCGAGCGACAAGCTGTATTTTGTCGCGCAAAGTCGAGATGGCACTGGCGCCAGTGTCTTTTCTCGTACTCTGGAAGAACACAACCAAGCGGTAGCCAAGTATCAGAGAGGAAAAAACTAGTCATGCGCGGCCGATTTATCACTTTCGAAGGCATTGATGGTGCTGGCAAAAGCACCCAGCATGCCTGGCTGGTCGAACATCTGCGCGCTAAGGGACGCGATGTCGTCGCTACCCGAGAGCCCGGCGGAACATCCTTGGGCGAAAAGCTGCGGGCTTTGTTGCTGACTGAGCCCATGCATCTGGAAACCGAGGCGTTGCTGATGTTTGCCGCCCGCCGCGAGCATCTTGCCGAAGTAATCGAACCCGCTCTGGCGCGAGGTGCATGGGTTGTCTGTGATCGATTTGCCGATGCTTCATTTGCTTATCAGGGAGGAGGGCGCGGGCTGGCATGGGATAAACTGACTAGTCTGAGCAATTGGACGCTGGATGGTTTTCAGCCTGACCTGACCTTCATTTTTGATGTACCCGTAGCAGTGGCACAGGAGCGCTTGACCAGGGTTAGCGAAACCAGTGGAGCTACACGTGATCGTTTTGAGCAGGAACAGGCTGCTTTTTTT
>JAUSQB010000371.1 GCA_030652715.1 Rugosibacter sp. | reverse complement strand
ACCTCGTCGGACTACCCGGCGCGTTACTGGCATGCCATTGCGGATGGCCGCATCCAGTGCGACCTGTGCCCGCGTGACTGCAAACTGCATGATGGGCAAAAAGGTGCCTGCTTTGTGCGCCAGCGTGTTGGCGATCAGATGATACTGACCACCTACGGGCGCTCCTCCGGCTTTTGCATTGACCCCATCGAAAAAAAGCCGGTCAACCACTTCTATCCCGGCAGCAGCGTCCTGTCTTTCGGCACGGCGGGCTGCAATCTGGCCTGCAAGTTTTGCCAGAACTGGGATATCAGCAAATCCAGGGACATGGACAAGCTCATGGATCAGGCGTCCCCTGACGCCATCGCCGATGCGGCCGCGCACTACGGCTGTAAAAGCGTCGCCTTCACTTACAACGATCCGGTGATTTTTGCCGAATATGCGATGGACGCGGCAGACGCCTGCCATGCCCGTGGCATCAAGACCGTGGCAGTGACAGCGGGCTATATCCACGATCAGCCAAGGCGCGACTTCTTTGCCAAAATGGATGCTGCCAATGTGGACCTGAAGGCATTTACCGATGACTTTTACTTCAAGCTCACCGGCTCACACCTGCAGCCGGTACTCGATACCTTGATCTACCTCAAACACCATACGGACGTGTGGTTCGAGATCACCACCTTGCTCATCCCCGGTCAAAACGACTCGGATGAAGAGCTTGCCGCGATGAGCCAGTGGATCATGCGCGAACTGGGGCGTGACGTACCGCTGCACTTCACGGCCTTTCATCCCGATCACAAAATGCCGGACATACCGGCCACCCCACCCGCAACGCTGACCCGTGCCCGCGAGATCGCCCTCCATGCCGGGCTTGACTATGTGTATACCGGCAACGTGCATGACCCGGCAGGCGGCACCACATCCTGCCCGGCCTGCCACGCACCGCTTATCATTCGCGACTGGCATCAGATTGCCCAATACCGCCTCACCCCGGAGGGGCATTGCCCGGATTGCGAAGCACCGCTAGCCGGACGATTTGAAGCATTCAGCGGAAATTTCGGCCATCGGCGCAACCCGCAGATTATGAGGATGTCATCATGACCACACCCCAACCCATGCACGCCAAGCAACCCGGGCAACTCGTGCACATTCCACATGGCGACGTATTCATCGAAGGCATGCTGGAATTGCCGCAAAGCCCGGCGGGTCTTGCGGGCCTGGTCTTGTTCGCCCATGGCAGCGGTAGCAGCCGCCACAGTCCGCGCAACAACTATGTCGCCAGCGTTTTGCGCGCAGCCGGGATAGGCACGCTGTTGATGGACTTGCTCACGCCCGGGGAGGACAGCAACTATGAAACCCGCTTTGACATTCCCCTGCTGACCCGGCGCCTGCTTGCCGCCACAGCCTGGGTAAAAGAGCGCGCCGATTGCCATAACCTGCCGCTCGGCTATTTTGGCGCCAGTACGGGCGCTGCTGCCGCGCTACAGGCTGCCGCCAAGCTGGATGGCAAAATAGCCGCCGTCGTGTCGCGCGGCGGACGCCCCGACCTGGCCGGGGCAGACAGCCTGGCTGAAGTAGCGTCCCCCACCCTGCTGCTGGTTGGCGGCGAAGATGATGTTGTCATTGACCTCAACCAGCGTGCCGCTGCGCACATGCGCTGCACCAAGCGGCTGACCATCATCCCCGGCGCCACCCATTTGTTTGAGGAACCTGGCACGCTGGAAGAAGTCGCCCGTCAGGCAGCGGCGTGGTTTGAGCGTTACTTCAAATTTTGAATCTGACCGTAGGGAATGCAGAGCCGTCCTTAAACAACATAATGCAGAAAAAATTGGCAACGGCGGGATTGCCTCGTCACATCATGAACGACGCAAAATCTCGATGACTTCCGCGTCCTCCACCTGCGGGAAGTCACGATAAAACTGCCCTACCGCCTGAAAATCGAAGGGGGTTTCCAGACACACCACCTCGTAGGCATATTGCGCCACCCGGGCTACTGTATCGGGGGGCGCAACCGGCACAGCGCACACCAGCCTGGCCGGTTTCTTGTCGCGCAGGCTGTGCAAGGCTGAGATCATGGTGGCTCCGGTAGCCAAACCGTCATCAACCACAATGACGATACGTCCGGCTGGATCAATCGGCGGATGCAATGGCGTGTATTCGGCACGCCGACGGCGGATGGTGGCGAGCTGCCGCTGCTTTTCCTGTTCCAGATAGTCTGCTGTCGCGCCTGCCGTCGCAGCGTATTCCGCCACATACGTCCAGCCCGATTCATCCACCGAACCGACAGCGAATTCCGGATTGGCTGGCATGGACAATTTACGCACCAGAACCACATCCAACTCCCCCCCCAGCGCATCCGCAATGATCCGCCCCATCGGCACGGCACCG
>JAUSQB010000492.1 GCA_030652715.1 Rugosibacter sp. | reverse complement strand
AGAAAACCTGGTAGTAACAATGGTTTTCTGGATTTTCTGAGAAAATACCAAAAGCATAAAAATCAGTGAAAATCCGTCAAAAACGGCGGATTAAACGCGCTATTACGCTACAGCATGCGCCACAGTGCTACATGCAAGGCGGCATCTTCTTGCCCCATCTGCCACGGCCTGGCATTTCTGGTGGGGGATACGGAGGGTGGGCCAGTTCAGAAACTAAAGGTAAAGTACTGCTGGAAACACGGTTACGGCCAGAAGTAACACAACCCATTCCAGATTCTGGCGCGCCAGATAACCTGTGAAGTGCAGCACCAGTATGGTGATCGCGATAATGTAGTAGAGGATGAATAGCATAGGGTTTTCAGTTCGGAATGAAGGTCAGGGAAACACTATTTTTAAATCACGAAAGGCACGTTCCAGAATATCCATGCGGTTGCCGTACAAATATGGCAAAGGCATGGATATTATTTGCAGAATAAATTTTTACAGCACATATTATCAAGTCTACAGCGAATTTGATTTTTCTCGTTGTTGATGTGTGAGCTTTTTTCTGTTTTTGTCTTCCAAATCATCCGAACATAGGCATTATGCTGATAGGCTGGCGGTGTTTTGGTTTGGAGAATAGATCGATGCAGCCGCATAGTCGATCTGGTGCTATGCACAAAAATCACACATCAGCGATAAGATCAGCAGGTTTCATTTTGAACGGAATTTCCTGTCCTCGACGCGCCCGGTGACTGTGAAAAGGGATTTGCATCGCTGTGTCCAGAGTGGCTTCAACCAATTTGCCAGCTCGGCCAATACCGTGTATGCGCAAGCGGTTGTTGTTTACCACTGCAATGCCGGTTAAAGATTCTTTCTTGGTTAGATTGATTAGCATCAGACCTCGGCCACGCGCCATTTCTTTAAGCTCGGCAAGCGCAAACATCAGCAATCTGCCGCTATCGGCGAGTACGGCGACCCTCTGATTCGCCGTGTCACCAGCGCCGACTTTTTGAGGTGCTAGAGGTTTTTCGTCCTTTTCCAGCGTCAAGAAAACCTTGCCCGCTTTATTGCGCGAGATCATATCTGCAATGCGCGTGATAAAGCCATAAGCGCCTGAGCTGGCGACCAGATATTTATTTTCTGGCACGCCGCTGATGACGTGTGCGAGTTTGCCGCCATCCTGAAAATCGAGCAGCGTATTCAGCGGCGTGCCATCGCCACGGCCACTGGGTAAATCGGCGACTTTCAGGCTGTAGCTGCGGCCATTGCCGTCAATGATGATCAGCGGCCAAACTGTGCGTGAGAGTGCGATCCAGCCCGCAGCGTCACCTGCTTTGTAAGTCAGTGTGGCCGGGTCAATCTCATGCCCCTGGCGCACGCGTACCCAGCCATTTTTTGAAATGATGACAGTGACGGGTTCATCCGGTGCTGCGACTTCACGGTTCGTCGTGGCAGAGTCAGCTTGCATCAGCGTGCGGCGATCATCGCCAAAACGTTTGGTATCTTCGCTGATTTCTTTCAAAATCAAGCGTGTCATTTCTGCGCGCGATTCGAGCAGTGTAATGAGCTGTCCGTGTTCTTCGCGCAGCTCATTCAGTTCTTTCTCGATGCGTATACCTTCCAGGCGTGCCAACTGGCGCAGGCGGATTTCGAGGATGTCTTCGGCCTGCATTTCGGTGAGGCCAAAGCGAGCCATCAGATCGGCCTTGGGGTCGTCTGCCTCGCGGATGCAGCGGATGACTTCATCAATTTTTAAAAAGACCAGCATGCGGCCTTCCAGGATATGCATGCGGCGTTCGACCTCGGCCAGGCGGTGGCGGGTACGCCGCTCTACGGTGGCGAAGCGATAGGCAATCCACTCGTGCAATATTTGCAGCAGGTTTTTTTGGCGCGGGCGGCCACCATTTTCGCCATACAACCCCATCATGGTGAGATTGATGGAGACATTCGCTTCCAGGCTGGTGTGCGCTAACAGCACACCCATGAATTCATCCTGGGTGAGGCGCGAACTTTTCGGCTCCAGCATGATGCGCACGGCCTGTTGATCGCTCGACTCGTCACGTACCATATCCAGCACACCCAGCACCAGTGCCTTGAGATTTTTCTGTTCCTGGCTGACATCTTTTTTGCCTGCGCGCGGCTGCGGGTTGGTCAGGCTTTCGATTTCGGATAACACCTGGGCGACGGAAACGCCATGCGGCAATTCATACACCACCACGCGCCATTGGCCGCGGGCGAGTTCTTCCACGCGCCAGCGGGCACGCATGCGCACGCTGCCACGGCCATTCGCATACATCTCGCGAATGTCGGTAGCGGACGAGATGAGTTGTCCGCCCCCGGGAAAGTCCGGTCCTGGCAACACGGCAAGCACATCGTCCAGCGTGGCATTGGGTTTTTTAATCAGCAGGCGCGCCGCTTCGGCCACTTCGCGCAGGTTGTGTGGCGGAATTTCCGTCGCCATGCCTACTGCGATGCCGGACGCCCCATTGAGCAGCACGAAGGGCAGGCGGGCGGGCAAGAGTTGCGGCTCGGTGGCAGAGCCATCGTAATTGGGCAAAAAATCCACCGTGCCGCGATCAATTTCCGCCAGCAGCAATTCGGCAATCGGCGTTAAACGGCATTCGGTATAACGCATCGCCGCCGCACCATCGCCATCGCGCGAGCCGAAGTTGCCCTGGCCATCGATCAGCGGATAGCGTAGCGTGAAATCCTGCGCCACGCGCACCATCGCATCGTAAATGCTGGTGTCGCCATGCGGATGGTATTTACCGATCACGTCGCCCACCACGCGCGCGCTTTTCACATGCTTGGCGCTGGAAGCCAGGCGCATTTCATTCATCGCATGAAGAATGCGCCGCTGCACGGGCTTCAAGCCATCCTCGACTTGCGGCAGAGCGCGTCCGCGCACTACGCTCATGGCATAGGCGAGATAGGCGCGCTCGGCGTAAGTATCCAGCGCCAGCGAATTGCCGTCGTCAAAGTCATCCTTAAAAGTCGGCGCTGGCGGTACGGCGGGTGGCGGCGGATTATCGCTATTTTCGATACTGTCAAAAAGGTCGGGTGTCGTATTCATAGTCATGCAGTTTATTTTATTCGTAGCGCAAGGCGTCGATGGGCAGCAGACGCGAGGCCTTGCGCGCCGGATAGTAGCCGAAGAAGATGCCGATGATCGCGGAAAAACCAGCGGCCAGAATGATGGAGGCTGCTGACAGTGCCGTGGGCCAGCCGGCCAGTTTGGCAATCAACAGGGCGGTGCTGACGCCGAGCACAATGCCGATGAGCCCGCCGATCACCGACAGGGTGACGGCTTCG
>JAUSQB010000491.1 GCA_030652715.1 Rugosibacter sp. | reverse complement strand
ACATGCGGATGCCGCAGTCATGCAAACGGTCCATTACCGCAATGGCACCGAGCGGATCATCCATCGAGACGCTTTCGGTCAGTTCCAGTTCCAGGTATTGCGGTAGCAGTTGCACTTCATCAAGAATCTGCGTCACTAATTCGGGAAGGTTTGGATGCCTGAATTGTATGGCCGAGAGATTCACCGCTATGGTCATTGGTTCCAGGCCGTTGTCCATCCACGACTTCATCTGATGAGTTGCGGTGCGCAGAACCCATTCCCCAATTCGCAAAATCTGGCCGCTGTTCTCCGCGATGGGGATGAATTCAGCGGGTGAAATGATGCCAAGTTCGGGATGCTGCCAACGCAACAGGGCTTCAGCGCCGATAATACTTCCGTCTTGCAAAGACACTTGAGGCTGATAGTGCAGCCTCAAGTGATCGCGTTCCAGCGCATGGCGCAAGGCATTTTCCAATTGCAAGGCACGCGCTGAACGCATCTGCATTTCCTGCGTGAAAAATCGGTAATTGTTGCGGCCATCGTGTTTGGCGCGGTACATCGCGACGTCAGCGCACTTGGATAGCGATTCGAAATTTTCACCATCGGCAGGAAACATGGCAATACCGATAGAGGGTGTAATGACTAGATCATGCTGCTCGATCTGATAAGGCTGGGCGACTGACTCCAGTAATTTTTCGGCTACATGTGCAGCGCCATCGGTGTCGGTATCCTGAAATACCAGAATAAATTCATCGCCGCCCAAACGTGACACGGTATCCTCTTCACGTATTACCGAGCTCAGACGCTTGGCCACCTGTATCAGCAGCTCGTCACCGATGCGATGGCCCAGGGAGTCGTTGACGTTCTTGAAGTGGTCCAGATCGAGAAATAACACGGCCATCTGTGTGTGATTGCGCTGTGACATGCTTAGAGCGTGAGTGATGCGATCATTGAGCAGTACCCGGTTGGGGAGTCCGGTCAATGCATCGAAATGCGCCAGTCGCTGGATGTGCTCCTGGTCCTGCTTGTGCTGGGTAATGTCGCTGAAAATGCCGATATAATTGGTCGCTTGGCCTTGCGCATCAAGCACCCGGTTGATCGAAAGCCATTTTGGATACGGCATGCCATCCTTGCGGCGGTCCAGTATCTCTCCTTGCCAGTAGCCGTGCGTGTTGATGGATGCCCACATGGCACTATAAAAGCTTTCATCCTGATACTCTGAAGATAGCATGCTTGGATTCTGTTCCAGGGCTTCGGCCTCGCTATAGCCAGTGATGACAGTAAATGCATGGTTCACCATCAAGATATTGTTATCAGCATCGGTAATCAGGAAGGCTTCGCTGCTCTGCTCGAACACTTTGGCGGCAAGCTTGAGTTGTATCTCTGCGCGCTTGCGTTCGGTAACATCACGGAAAAAGCTTTGAGTACCAGCAAACTCGCCGTCTACGAAAATGCCGCTCAGGTTGCCTTCAACCATGATTTCATGGCCATCTTTGGCAATAAACGTGGTTTCGATGAGACTGAAATTTTCCCCCTGTTGCAATTTTGAAAAAACACTTTGGCAGTGTGTCAGTTGTTCAGGTTTTATAATCTGGTCAAAACTGAGTTCCAGCGCTTCCTCACGCGACCAGCCCAGTGCTGTGCACCAGGCACTATTGACAAAAGTGAATTTTCCATCTGTGTCGACACGATGCACCAGATCGTGTGTGGTTTCGATCAAATGCTGATAACTGGTTTCGCTTGCATGTCGCAATTCCATTTCCTGCCGCAGATGGGCAGTGCGTGCTTCGACCTCATCCACAAGGGTGGCGTTAAGCGCAATCAGTTCTGCATTAAGGCGATGGGCGGTTTGCCAGAGGTGAAAATGGTGCAGCGCGTGATCAATCGAGTGTGGCAGTTGTGTCAAGTAGCCCTCATGCTTGACGATATAGTCGTAGGCACCCAATTGCAGGATAACCTCGGCCATGGCCTCGTCGCCTTTGCCAGTGACAACGATGAAGGGCAGTTTAATATCACGTTGCTGAACCTTCCGAATAAGTTCTAGCGCATCCATGCCTGGCACGCGCAAATCCGTGAGCACAAGATCAAATTTGTGGTCAGGCGTTAACAGTATTAATGCATCAGAGCAACTGCTTACGGAGTGCAACTGCAAATGCGGCGCGGCGGTAGTGAAATGTCTCGTCGTGAGTTCAGCATCCATCGAATTCGGCTCGATGTAGAGAATCTGGTGAACACGCCGTGCACGGTCGTCGTCCAGCAAAGAGCGACTGCGCTGGCGGGCCACTACTCTGCGCAGAATCCCGTGCAAAGTGGCAAGATAATCATCGGATTTCAACACATAGTCGGTGGCACCAGCGTGAATCACACGGGTTACCGTTTCGTCGTCTTTGGCACCGGTGATGACTACCACCGGCAGGGTATGCCCTGCCGCGCGAAGTCTGGCAAGGACTGCCAGACCGTCCATGTCGGGCAGGCGATAGTCAAGCAGCAGCAAATCGAAAGGCTTCTCCGCCAGTCGATTCAGGCAGCATGCGCCGGTATTGACAATTTCGAGATGAAAATCGGGACCCTCTTGCTCAAAATACGTGCGTGTCAAATCCGCGTCCTGCGGATTGTCTTCGGCATACAACAGGTGATTGATATCGCTCATGACCACCCCTCAAAAATTCTGGTTTTTATGTGGCGCGGGCAGGGTGCTCGCGCTGGCCTGACAAATAGATTTTCAGAAGATATTCAAGATCATTGGCTGGGAGGCGGTGCGAACGGAGGCTCGTTGGTGAGTATCCAGTACAGCTTGATGCGTTTCACTACTTGGGCGAAAGAATCGAAGTCTACTGGCTTCACAATGTAGGAGTTGACACCGATCTGGTAGGCCATGCCGATATCGGAGTTTTCGCGCGACGTGGTAAGTATAACGAATGGCACCTGTTTCCACACAGGATGCTGGCGGGCATGACGCAGTACGTCAATGCCGTCTATTTTCGGCAGACGCAGATCCAGCAATACCAGCAAGGGGAATTGTCTGTCCTCTGCAGACGCGTGTGCATCCATGAACTGCAATGCTTCTTCCCCATCGCGACAGACGATGACAGGATTGGCAATGGCATGCTCCGAGAAAGCCTGCAGGCAGAAATCCAGGTCCATGTCATTGTCTTCGACCACGAGAATGCAACGTAGCGGCGAGTCTGGGTTGAGCATGAAATTCATGACATGGTCTCCGTTATAGTTGTCATTGGTAATTCGGCAAAAAATGTCGCGCCTTGACCCGGCGCAGACGTGGCACGAATGGAACCGCCGAGTTTTTCGATGAGTTTTTTGACAATGGATAAACCGGTACCGGTGCCTTCAAATTCGTCCGCCCGCACCAGGCGGTTGAACAGGCCGAAGATACGATCATGATATTTCATGTCGAAGCCGACACCGTTATCGGTTACCGTTATCAGATAGCCTTCTGGCAAGGCTTCGGCGCTGATGGTCAGGCGTGGAGGTTTGGCATGGCGAGCATATTTGATGGCATTGTCGATCAAGTTGGACAAGATCTGATGCAGGCCGCGCTCCCAGGTATGCACAGTAATCGGTGGAATATTCACGCGCACCTCGACGCTCAGCTCGGTGAGCGTGTGGTTGCAATCGCGCAGGATGCTTTTGACGAGGTCTGGTAGTTTGATATCGGTCAATGTAGGTACTTCGGCATCCAGGCGCGAATACTTGAGCAGATCTTCGATGAGATTGTCCAGATTCCTGGATGCTGTAATGATTTGTGTGATGCAAAATTGTGCACGTTCCGACAACCCTTCCTTATGACGGCGCTCCAACTCCTGCGCGTAGCCAGAGATACCGCGCAACGGTGCTTTGAGGTCATGCGAGACAGTATAAGCAAACGTTTTGAGATCCTCGTTTTTAGCGCGCAGCAATTGTTCGATACGTTTACGCTCGCTGATGTCAACGAACATACCGAGGAAGCCGATGATACTGTTTGCCTCATCGCGCAACGCCGTAATGGAAATCAGTGTCGGCAAACGTATGCCATTCTTGCGGATACAGGTCCATTCGTATTCGTTAGGCAGGTTACGGCGGGCTTTAACGAGAAAAACATCAAAGCCGGGCTCTATGGTTTCGCCCAATTCAATCGAAAGTTCCTGTGCACGCGCGGCGATTTCAGTTTCGTCATGAATAAGCGCCGGTGTTTGCAAGCCTATCATTTCCTCTGCTGTGTAGCCCAGCATCCGCTCTGCGGCAGGGTTAAAGGAGGTGATAAGGCCTTCAGGCGTTGAGGTGATGATGGCATAAGCGGCATTGTCCAGAATGGCACGTTGCCATTGCATGACTTCGCGCAGTGCGGCATGGATGCGCTTGCTTTCGGAAATGTCACGCGCTGCAGCAAAAATCAGTCCTTCTTCAACATGTACAAAGCTGGCCCATGAAAGCCACTTGCATGTGCCATCCTTGCACAGATAGCGGTTTTCCACTACATGGCTTCCTGAAAGCAGATTACTCCCTTCCATTATCGATCTGATCTGATGCATGGTTGCATCACGATCATCTGGATGAATAAACTCACTATAGGGCTTGGACAGCAATTCAGCCTCGCTCCATCCCAGGATTTTTTCCCAGGCCGGATTAAGTTGCTTGAAGTAGCCATCGAAACCGGCAATGCAATGCAGGTCCAGCGCGTAGTTAAACAGATAGCCGCGCTCTTTTTCTGCCTGTTTGCGCAAGGTAATGTCGCGAAAGATCGAGCACATGACAGCGGGTTTACCGTGCACAGAGTGACAATGACTGTTTCCTTCAACGACGATGGAGCGCCCATCCCTGGTCAGGAGCACAGCTTCCATTAGGTCGTTTGCTTCGTCGGCTGCCATTATCCGCTGAAATATCTCCATGCAATGGCTTAAAGACGAAGGATGAATGATGTCTTGCAGCGACAGTCCGGCGATTTCTGACTCGCTGTAACCGAGCACTTTTCGCCACGCCCGGTTGGCGTAAAGAATCAAGCCATCTGGCTGCATGATCTGGATCAGATCATGCGCATGCTCGAACCAATCGCGAAAATACTCATCACTTGCGTGCGGGGTTTGCTCACTTCGCTTGTGGTCATTAAGCATGTTGATTATGCTGATCGAGCACTTGCAAGATATGCCTATGAAGTTCGCGCAGGCCGCCGGCGCAGAAGGCAATACCACGCGAACCTTCTGAAACCCTGAAGGGCAGGACAACAGACAGCGGTTTGTGAACGGGTAGATTCATCCTCTATCACCTTAGCTTACTTACTTTGTCCGGAAGTGGAGCGACTTGAAAGACATCCCGCTTAAAGCATAGCATAGGTTATGAAGCGGTATTAAAGGTGGTTACCATGGAATGAATCCGAGAGATTTCTAGTCACTCAGCATTACCTGTTGTCAGCCATTTATGCCGCAATGCTATGCACAGCAATTTCACCCAGCCCGTCAATTCCGCCCAGCAGAGTATCGCCCACGATGACCGGGCCAACACCAGATGGTGTGCCGGTGAAAATCAGATCGCCCGGCAGCAGCGTAAAGTAGCGCGACAAATGGCTGATGATTTCGGTTACCGGCCAGATCATTTGTTCGACCCGGCCTGCCTGACGCATTTCGCCATTCACTTTGAGCCAGATGCTGCCAGCTTTTGGGTGGCCGATACGGCTGACCGGATACAGCGGAGCAATGGGCGCGGACTGATCGAACGCCTTGGCCAGCTCCCACGGTTGGCCTTTTTCGCGCAAGGCGGTTTGCAGATCGCGGCGTGTCATGTCGAGGCCAACGGCATAGCCCCAGATGTGATCATGGGCGTGCTTCTCAGGGATATTTTTGCCACCCTTGCCGATGGCTACGACAAGCTCGATCTCATGGTGATAATTGCTGGTTTCAGACGGGTAGGCGAGGGCGATGCTTTCGCCTGCGGGAACGGGGACAATGGCATCTGCGGGTTTGCAGAAAAAGAAGGGTGGCTCGCGCTCGGGGCTGCCGCCCATCTCGCGTGCATGTGCCGCATAGTTGCGGCCCACGCAGTAGATGCGATGGATAGGAAATTGTTCGTTGTACTCGTTATTATTGGCAACTGGAACAGCAGAATACGATGCGGGAGTGATAACGTAGCTCATTGGATTTGACGGATAAATTGAAAGCACATGCTTATTATGCAGAAACGCGCTAACCCGAAGCGGAATTTTTGATGCGCGTGTTTGTTTTGGCTTTTGCCGTCGGTGTCTGGCTGGTGCAGCAGCAGGCAGAACTGGTCGCGTGGCCGTGGTTGGCGGCAGGTGTTACGGTAGCATTGCTGACGCTGCTGATGGTGCACATCGTGAACCTGCTTCTTGAAAAGTCGGGGCTGGTGAGACGGTGGCTTGTGACCATAATGCCGCTACTGGTCGCGGGTTTTGCGCTCGGCTTTATCTGGGCCTCGGCTTTTGCCCATTGGCGCCTGGCTGATGTCTTGCCAGCCGCTCATGAGGGGCTGGATATTGAAATCGTTGGCGTGGTCAGAGCCTTGCCGCAGAAAATCGGGCGCGGTGTGCGCTTTGAATTTGATGTCGAACAGGCTGCCGCCAGCGTGCCGCAGCGTATTTCTCTGGCCTGGTATCGCGGATGGGCAGAAGCAGAGGCAGGGCCCGCTGTACTCCCCGTACACGCTGGCGAGCGCTGGCGTTTTACGGTGCGCTTGAAGCGCCCGCATGGCAACATGAATCCGCACGGATTTGATTACGAGGCTTGGCTGTTTGAGCGCGATATACGCGCTACAGGATATGTTCGGCCACCCCACCAGAGCAACGCGACGCGGCTCGATCCTGCTGTCTGGCGGCCCGGCTATGCGATAGAAATGCTGCGCGAACGGATACGTGAACGTTTTCAGTCGGTATTGCCAGATGCGCCCTATGTCGGCATTTTGATTGCATTAGCGATCGGCGACCAGCAATCTATTGCGCCTGAATTGTGGCAGCGCTTTGCACATACCGGCATTACGCATCTGATGAGTATTTCCGGCCTGCATGTGACGATGCTGGCCGGGTTGTTTTATTTTCTGACTGGCTGGCTGTGGCGGCGATCGTCAGTTTTGCCTTTGCATTTGCCAACGCAAAAGGCGGCAGCGCTCGGCGGTTTTGCTGCGGCTTTGGTCTACAGCTTGCTGGCAGGGTTCGGCGTACCGGCGCAGCGTACGCTGTACATGTTGGCGGTGGTAGTGCTGGCACGATTGCTTAATCGCGAGGTGGCCGCTTCGCGTATTCTGGCGCTGGCTTTGCTGGTGGTACTGCTGTTTGACCCGTGGGCAGTGCTGGCGGCGGGATTCTGGTTGTCTTTTGGTGCGGTGTCCTTGTTGTTTTATATCGCTAGCGGGCGGCTGGGTACGGCACATTGGCTGATTGAGTGGGGGCGTGCGCAATGGGCGGTGACTCTTGGCATGCTGCCCGCGCTGCTGGCGCTGTTTCAGCAGTTTTCGCTGGTTTCGCCGCTGGCTAATGCGGTGGCGATTCCGCTGGTGAGTTTTGCCATTACGCCGCTCGCGCTGGCCGGTGTATTGCCGTTTCTCGATCCACTGCTGTGGCTGGCAAATGTCATCACGACCGGCTTGATGAGCTTCATTGACTGGCTGGCCGTTCTGCCCATGGCCACCTGGCAGCAGGCGGTGCCGCCTGCGTGGGCCATAATGCTGGCACTGGGCGGCGGTATCTGGCTGCTGTTGCCGCGCGGCTTTCCGGCACGCTGGTTGGGTTTGCTGGCTTTTTTGCCGTTGCTCACTATTACTCCGCAACGTCCTCCGATAGGTGTGGCCGAGATGGTGGTGCTGGATGTTGGCCAAGGTCTCGCGGTCCATGTGCAAACAGCCACGCATGATTTGTTGTTTGATACCGGCCCGGCATTTTCATCTGAAGCCGATAGCGGCAATCGCATCATCGTGCCATATTTGCGTGCGATGGGCGTGCGGCGGCTGGATGAACTCATTGTCAGCCATGCCGACAATGATCATTCGGGCGGAGCCGAATCAGTGCTGGCAAGCGTTCCCGTGAATTTGCTGCGAACATCATTGCCAGATAGGCATAAGCTTAACCAACGGTTGGTGCCGCAGATCCCCTGCCGCGCGGGCGATACCTGGCGCTGGGACGATGTGCGCTTTACCATCTTGCACCCGACGGCGGGTTTTCAGACAAAGAAAACCAATGCGGTCTCCTGCGTATTGGCGATCAATGCCAGTGGACGGCGTTTACTGATTACATCCGATATTGAGGCTGCACAAGAGTCGGCGCTGGTGGCACGGCAAGCGGCGAGCGATAATGCGTCAGAGCTTGCTGCCGAAGTGTTGATCGTGCCGCATCATGGCAGCCGCACATCTTCCACACCCGCTTTTATTGCCGCTGTCGGCGCAAAAGAAGCAATCTTTCCCCTAGGTTATCGCAACCGGTTTGGACATCCTAAAGCAGACGTTGTGGCCCGCTATGCAGCAAGCGGCGCGCGCTTGCATCGTACGGATGCCGATGGTGCGATCAAAGTCCATCTTGGTTCGACGGGTGTGCATATCGACCATGTGCGGGCTTTGCGGCGACGTTATTGGCAATCCAGACCCAATACAGCAGCAACAGAATAACCTCGTTTGCTACCCTCGTAGGGGTAGGTGACATATGAACCTCCGACATACTAACCGACACGATGATCGCAATTGGACGCCTACTGATTTTTAACGTGCGGCTGGTGGCGCTTTCGTTGCAAGCGTTTTCAGCGGTGCGTGATGAAGTTGTTTCCGCGTTTCGGATACACTTATTCGGCGCGCTCAGCGGATGCCTGCAATCGTTTTGGATCGTTCAGGGCTGATGCGGGGGCGTCTATTTAACTTAAATTCAGGGGGAGTGCACAAATGATTATTGCCGTGCTGTGTGTTGCATTATTAGGTTTTCTGGTGATCGGTCTTGGTTTCGTTGTTTCCATGACGAGAGGGTCAACAAAAACTGTGTACGGTTACACCGTCGACCCGGCTGACCGGTTGTATAAGGTGATTCGCGCGCATGGCAACACCACAGAATACGTGCCGATGCTGGCGGTGCTGATTTTGACGCTGGGCATGCTTAATCCCGCCCCGTGGATGATGTGGTGCATGGGCCTGGCTACTCTGTCACGTTATATCATCGTATTAGGCATTGCTCTGCCGCCAACCATGGCACAGCCAAGTAAATTGCGTTTTACCGGCGCTTTGGGCACGTATCTTTTTGGCATTGCTCTATGCTTGGCGCTGTTCATGAAAGTGTACCCGGCCTTGATGGCGCTACAGCAAGCCCAATAGCAGTGGGGCAGTGGGGCAGTGGGGCAGTGGGCGGAAATTATCCGCGTACAAGGCTGATGTTCGCAGTATCTTAACTGGGGGGCGAAGAGGCCATGCAGGCTATAATTCGCCTCCCTGATTTTTCCTGACACCTTGTTCCAGCCATGGCTGAATTCCTTGCGCTGCGCG
>JAUSQB010000486.1 GCA_030652715.1 Rugosibacter sp. | reverse complement strand
AAAAGTCGGCGCTGGCAATACGGCGAGTTCCATATCCGCAGTTGCAATTTCGGCGGTATGCCAGGCGCGGGCGAGGTCTGAGCTGTACACCGCAGCAAATGCGGGCGCTTTTTGCAAGTGGGCACGCAAGGCCTGTGCCTGTGCTTGCCCTGCAGCATTGAGCCCGATATCGATTTGCCCCTGCAAACGTTTTTCAGCGTTCCAGTCAGTTTCACCGTGACGCACAATGCAAAAGCGGGTGGGGGTCATTTGATCGTGTCGATTAGAGATAGAGGAGGGGCGGAGGAAATTGATTAAACTAGACGAAATTCGTTGTCGATATTCAGCCTATTCACCACAGCCAAAATGCATGCGGCGATTTTAACGGCCTGCAAGCTGACACAGAGAAAAACAAGAGGAAAATTGTCTCATGCAGCGTTTGCTTTACGTATCTCGTCTTATTGATAGCCTCAACCAGCGCATAGGCAACAGCATACTGTGGCTGATTCTCGTTGCTGTGCTGATTAGTGCAGGCAATGCCTTGGTGCGCAAGGTGTTTCAGATCAGCTCGAATGCATTGCTGGAAGTGCAGTGGTATTTGTTTTCTGCGGTATTTTTGCTCGGAGCGGGTTACGCCTTGCTTAAAAATGCGCATGTGCGAATCGATTTTTTCGCCAGCCGCCTTTCTCGCCGTACGGTTCATTGGATCGAGATTGTCGGCATCGTGGTGTTTTTGCTGCCATTGTGCTTCATGCTGATTGACCTTTCCTGGCCGCTGGTGTGGAACGCCTGGGTGAGCGGCGAGATGTCGCAGAACGCGGGCGGATTGATTCGCTGGCCGGTTTATCTGCTGCTGCCCGTGGGTTTGACATTGCTTTTTTTGCAAGGCGTGTCGGAGCTGATTAAACGTATCGCTTATTTACGCGGTGCACTGGTTGAGTCCAGTGAAGAGATTGAGCATAGCGAAGGCAATGCAGCAGAGAGCGAAATCAATGCTCATGCGCTAACGGCAGCAAAAGATATTCGATGATGATCCTGCTTGCGCATAACTTTGTGCCGCTGCTGTTTGCGGGCCTTCTGGTTTTTTTGCTGACGGGTTTTCCTGTCGCCTTTGCCCTTGCTGCAACAGGCTTGAGTTTTGGTTGGCTGGGCATTGAGCTTGGGCTGTTTCCCCCCGTGCTTTTTCAAGCCTTGCCGCTGCGCGTGGTAGGCATCATGCAAAACGATACCTTGCTGGCAATTCCTTTCTTCACCTTGATGGGTGGGCTACTGCAAAAAAGCGGCATGGCAGAAGACTTGCTGGAAACGGTGGGTCAAGTCTTCGGCCCCTTGCGCGGCGGCTTGGCGCTGGCCGTTATTTTTGTCGGTGCCCTCTTGGCGGCTACTACCGGCGTGGTCGCCGCCGCAGTGATTTCCATGGGGCTGATTTCCTTGCCCATCATGTTGCGCTATGGCTATCACCGCACCATTGCCACCGGCGTGATTACGGCGTCCGGCACGTTAGCGCAAGCGATTCCGCCCTCCCTGGTATTGATTGTGATGGCCGATCAGCTGGGCCGTTCGGTGGGCGATATGTATGCCGGTGCCATGCTGCCGGGTTTGTTGCTGGTGGGTTTGTATGCGCTGTTTATTATCGCCGTTGCGATGCTGCGCCCGACATGGATGCCCGCATTGCCCGTCGAGGCACGCATTTATCGTGAAGCCAACGGTGCCAGCGGCCATGCCTCGTTGCTGGTTTTGTTAATGATTGCAGCAACGGCTGGCATTGCCTGGTCGCAGGTGCACAGCGGGCTGGTTGGCCGCTGGCTGGATCGCAGCGGTGCTGCACCGGGGGATGAAGTTGTGATTTTTTCCCTCGCTATTGCCGCGCTCACTGCCTTGGGTCTGGCGCTGCTCAATCGCGGGTTGAGCTTGACGTTTGTTTCGCGCTTGACCGAACGCGTTACCTTTGTGTTGATCCCGCCACTGGTGCTGATTTTTCTTGTCCTTGGCACAATTTTTCTCGGTATCGCCACACCCACAGAAGGCGGTGCGCTGGGTGCGCTCGGCGCGTTATGCATGGCACTGACCAAACGCCGCCTGACGAAAAAACTGCTCGTCGAAGCATTGGATAACACCACGCGACTCACCGCGTTCGTGATGTTTATTCTGATTGGTTCAACGGTGTTTTCCTTCACCTTTAATGCAGCGGATGGTCAAGCCTGGATCGGGCATTGGTTCGATAAATTACCTGGTGGCGTGCTGGGGTTCTTGCTGGCGGTGAACCTGCTGGTGTTTG
>JAUSQB010000471.1 GCA_030652715.1 Rugosibacter sp. | reverse complement strand
TGAACCAACTGCGCTACAAGGCGGTCGAGCAGAAAACGCTCTCCTCGCCGTAGCGGATGGTGATACGGCGCCAAGCAGGGTATTAATGAAAATCATGATCACTTTGGTGCGTCGTCAGGCGCATAGCCTTTGGGCATGAGCACCCATAGACGTCCTGTCTGGCGCATTTTGCCTGCCAGATTACCCGCGTCTTTACCGCTACCCCAGTAAAAATCTCCGCGCACAGCACCGCGAATCGCTCCGCCAGTATCTTGCGCCAGCATAAGCCGGGTGAGTGCCTGGCCACTGTTTGGCCTGGTTGTGGCAAGCCAAACGGGAACGCCCAAGGGGATATAGCGTGGATCAACGGCCAGCGAACGTTCTGGCGTCAGCGGGATACCCATAGCACCTAGCGGGCCTTTGCCTGTTAGAGGTAATTCACGAAAAAATACCATGCTGGGATTTTGGTTGAGCAATTCATCCAACCGCTGCGGATTCATTTGCGCCCATTCTTTAATGCCTTGCATGGAAGCATGCTCGATCGTAATCTCTCCCTGATCGATTAGCCAGCGCCCGATGGATCGATACGGATGTCCGTTTTGATCCGCGTAGCCAAGACGAATCCGACGGCCATCCTCCAACGCAACCTGCCCTGAACCTTGCACTTGCATGAAAAACAGCTCCACGGCATTTGATACCCAGACGATGGCAGTTTGTGAGCGCTGGCTTTCTTGTTGACTCCACTCTGATCTGGCGTAGTAGGGAATAATTTTTTTACCCTCAAGCCGCCCCCGCAGCCGCAGATGTTTGAGCTCGGGGTAAAGTTCGGATAAATCCACGGTAATCAGATCGTCTGGCCGTCCATGCACCGGATAAGGATACAGGCGCGAAAATTTGCGGCTACCTTGCAACACGGGTTCATAATAACCGGTCATCATGCCTGTGCGCGAGCCATCCGCATTCACCATCGCCCAAGGCTGAAACCAGGTTTTGAACCATGCGCGCAAGGCGACGGAGCTTTGCGTGTCGGCCGTACGCGCGGCTACACACACCGGTTGCCATAAGGCCTGCTTTGCCAGCACGCGGCAACTATCGAGAAAAGCCGCCAAGGCCGGGGCAGGATCATCGGTTTCCCAGCCGGTTAAATCATCCCATGGCGCAGCTTGCATCGGCGGTGCAGGCGGGGAGATCGGCTTATCGGATGGCGTGACCACACAGGCAGGCATGACGGGGCACTGTGGTGATGCCTCCTGCGTTGCAGGAGCAGATGTCGTTGAGCAACTGGTCAGCACAAACCCTAACCCGGCGATGAGTAGAGGAATCAGGAGTCGTTTCATGAATCTGCTAAAGTTCGTCGCGTTAAAAACCCAGAGTGTACCGATGACTGACTTTTCTCGCTTACTTTTGCGCGCCGAAACATTGATTGATCGTCTTGAAGCGATCTTGCCACCCGCCTTGCCAGTGACTGACTGGTCGGCCTGTGCTTTTCGCTGGCGCACCCGCAACGGGCGCGGCTGGCTCGAAGGCGTGCGGCATCCGCACGCGATTCGCTTGAACGATTTACAGGGCGTTGAAGTACAGAAAAAACGCATCGAACAAAACACGCTGCAGTTTGTACAAGGCAAAAGCGCCAACAATGTGCTGCTCACCGGTGCGCGCGGCACAGGCAAAAGCTCGCTCGTGAAAGCTGTGTTAAACCAGTTTTCCCACCGCAAATTGCGCCTAATTGAGGTCGATAAGGACGATCTGGTTTATTTACCTGACATTGTTGATCTGGTTTTTGAACGCCGCGAAAAATTCATTATTTTCTGCGACGATTTATCGTTCGAGGCGAACGAGCCGGGTTACAAAGCGATGAAGAGCCTGCTGGATGGGTCCATCACCGGCATGCCGGAAAACCTGCTGGTCTATGCCACCTCCAACCGGCGCCATCTGATGCCGGAAAAAATGGCTGAAAACCTTGAAGCAACCTACACCGAAGACGGCGACGTGCACCCCGGCGAAACGACCGAAGAAAAAATCTCGCTGTCTGAACGCTTTGGTTTATGGCTGTCTTTTTACGCCTTCACGCAAGATGAATATCTTGCCATTTGTGCTCATTGGCTCACCGTTTTTGGCTACCCCACCGACACGCTGGAGCCAGACAATCCCATCCGCAGCGAAGCCTTGCAATGGACGCAGATGCGCGGCTCGCGCAGCGGTCGCGTGGCCTGGCAATTTGCCCGGGATTACGCCGGTCGGCATAGCCGCGCGAAAAAATGAAAGTAACGCATGTCGCCGCCGCCATTATTGAGCGGGGGAACGGTCAATTTTTATTAGGGCAACGCGCAGCCGATACGTTTTATCCCGGCTATTGGGAGTTTCCCGGCGGAAAAATCGAGCCCGGCGAAACAGCGCGCGAAGCCCTGGTGCGTGAATTGCGTGAAGAACTCGGCATAGAGGTCTTGCGTGCCGACCCGTGGTTGCACCGGGAGTATGTGTATGAACATGCCCATGTGCATCTAAACTTTTTCCGGGTACGTGCCTGGCAAGGTGAGATCAGCAATCGTGTGCATAGCACCCTTACATGGCAAACGCCCGGTGCGCCGACCGTTCAGCCGATGTTGCCAGCCAACACCCCCGTCCTCGCCGCGCTGGCCTTGCCTGCGTTTTACGCCATCACGCACGCCGCTGAAATAGGAGTGGCTGCTCAACTTGAAGCACTTGATCGCGCGCTGAAAAACGGGCTCAAACTTGTACAACTGCGCGAACCAGCGCTTAGCCCCCGACAGCGTGAGGCGTTTGTTCGCACGGCAGTCAAATGCTGTCACAGCGCGGGGGCTCGCGTGCTGGTCAACAACGACACGGGGCTGGCTTTAGCCGCCGGAGCTGATGGTGTCCACCTAACCTCCGCACAACTGGCCACCTGCGCAGCACGCCCCGAATTTCCACTGGTGGCTGCGTCGTGCCACAGCCCTGCCGGGTTAATGCAAGCAGCGCATATCGGTTGTGATTTCGTGGTTTATGGGCCCATACGTGAAACCGCAACACATCCCGGACGCGCGGGCTTGGGGTGGGCGGCTTTCGCAGCAGAGATTAATGGCAACTTCGGTAGCAACCTTGATAGCAACTGCGCCGTACCACCCGTGCCGACTTTTGCCCTGGGCGGGTTATCGCTCGACGATCTTGACGCTGCCCGCGCCTGCGGAGCGCATGGCATCGCTGCCATTCGTGCGGCCTGGTAAAGCCGCCGCATAGTTGAGTTGCAGTTTACGCAACTATTCTGATTCGTCGCTCAGCGGTGCTTCTTCACTGGCAGCAACGCGATACGCTTCGCTTTCCCACGCACCCAGATCATCGGTCTTGCAGCGCGCAGAACAAAATGGTCGAAAGCGACTGGCTTCCACCCATTCGACCGATGCTCCGCAACGCGGACAAAGCACGATGCGGGGCAACTTGGATAAATCAGAACGACCAGAAGTCATGCTCAAAGATTACATAGCATCATTTCAAACTCAACATCGGTCTCGATCTGGCGTGGCCGATGCGTCATATCCGGCCGCAAAAACCGGACATTAATGGCGAGTTTGCCGGCGGAAATTTCCGGCAATACCAATTCATTTTTTCCGATCTGCAGCCGGACCAATTGGTAATTTCGCCCACCCATCATGACCTGATAAGCGCCTCGCTGGGCCAGCAGTCTCTCTGAGCGGCCAGATGCACGCAACAAGCGCAGCACGATCGTCAGTGCTTGCCGAATGGGCAACAGCGGCGTCAACCAGGATTCGATATTCTGTTGCCGCAAAGGCGTATCGCGGTTCAGCCAGTAGTGGTAGCCCGGCAGATCAAACTTACATACCCCGCCTGGAATGACAGCTCGGTTTTTAATACTCATCAACCAATCATTTTCACGTAGATAATGGCCGATCTTTCCTTGCACGGCGAGTAGCTGGGTACTTGCCTGCTCGATTTCATAGAGCGCACCCGAAAGGGCTTCTTCAGAAATTTCCGGATTATTACGGAAAGACAGCAGAACCTGCCGCTGACGCTCCAGTTCCTGAATCAGATCGAATTTCAAATCTGCACGGCTGGCCACTTCAAGAATCTCAAACAGCAATACCAGCGCCACATGATGTTCGGCAGCACCTTCGGCAGAGGAAAAATGTATGATTTTTTCGAACAGGTCTTCGAGTCGCAATAAAGTGCGCACTCGCTCACTAAGAGGATATTCGTAATTAATCACGCGCCGACCGAGTGGATAAAATAAAAAGCATTGTCACCCAAATTTGGGCAAATCTCAACACACATGATGCGCCAATCCGAGATATTTTTCATGCAACTGCGCTACTTGAGGTGCTAATGCAGCGAGTTGACCCTCATTTTCGATGACATCATCGGCAATAGCCAAACGTTCAGCCCGGGTGGCCTGAGCTTGCAGTATTCGCTCAACCTCGTTTTGAGACAAGCCATTACGGGCCATCACACGGCGAACCTGGGTCGTTTCAGAGCAATCGACTACCGCGATGCGCTGCACACGTTGGCGATAAGTTCCCGACTCGACCAAGAGCGGCACAACAAGAACTGTGTAAAAATAATGACTGCGCAGACTCTCAGCGTTAACGAGCCGGTCAACCTCCGCCCGGATTAATGGATGCAAAATGGCTTCGAGCCGCTGACGCGCTTCAGGCTGAGCGAATACATACGCACGCATTGCGGCACGATCAAGCGCACCGTCGGGCGTGATCATGCGCTCGCCAAAAGCAGCACGAATAGGCGGCATCGCCGCGCCTCCGGCAGCCGTCAGCACGTGGGAAACCACATCGGTATCGATAACCGATACCTGATGGGCAGCAAACAAATCCGCCACCGCACTTTTTCCGCTGCCGATCCCGCCTGTTAACCCAACGATATAACTCACGCCAGCGATAAGTCTTGTTGAGCTACGATTCTGGATCTATCAAGCTTACTGCGCACAATGCATCACCATCGCAGAAGGAAACTGTGCAATCCACATCTTCAATTGGCCGGTTAGCACCTCTGCCTTTACCTGCATTTCCACCCTTTCACTGGGCGCCAAGGGGTTTGGCTTTTCCCATCGAGCTGAAGCTATACCCTGCCCGGCAAGCAGGGCGACATAGTCGCGTGCGGCCACTTCTTCAATAAAAATTCCCAAAAGAATTTCATACCGTGCACTGGGTACATTGGACACCATTTGCACTTGTATTTCATTCAGGGGCGATGGTACTTGCGGCAACTGCGATAGCAATTCAAACTTTTTTGTATCTGCCACGGTTTGATCAGTCAAACCAGCAATTACCACCCGGTAGAAATCTTGCGGTTGCAACCGCCTGGTTTCACCCCCCAAAACTGCTGCATCACGTTCGATCTGCTCGACTGCGGCTTTGGTCAAGCCACCTAATACTTGACAAGCTACCGGGGATGCACTCGCTTGTCCTTCATCCACAATCCGCATTTTTTCCGCGTTCAATTGCTGCTCCAGCCGATAAGGCTCGTGCACCTCGGTTGCCCCGTCAAAATAACCTTGAGACCAGGCTAAGAAAACGAGATTAACCAAAATCAGCAAGAAAAAAAACAAACGCAAAATTTTCACAGGATCAATTCCATCCCTCGCAGCAAGATATATCAGTGTAGCAGCCAGCAGGCTGCGCGTTATCAGAATTCATATTCTGCCTGCTAACGAAATGCTCGATCAGGTGCACCTTGCCTTGGGAAACCCCGACAGCCACGCGGCATTGTATTTGATCACTTGATGACACCCAACGGCAGCTTGCCAAAGGTTGCTATCGAGTTTTATGTGTCGCTGAAAAAAGTGTCAAGCGGGTGCCGATGCGTTAGCTACTTGCAACAAGCCTTCCAGAACCAGATAATCGATCCGCTGTGCCGGCACAGCAAGGTAGGGTAACAAATCAGCCGCAGCACCACCTGATAAAATGCACCTGGCAACGCCGTGAGAGAGCCGCATTCTCTCAATCGCCCCCAGCGTGGCATGCAGTGCCCCGCTAGTAATTGCATCATTTGTATTTTTGGGTAATTCATGTAAGTGGCCACTTACATCGAACACATCTGGTAATTGATCCGTATTACTGGCCAAGGATCGGCGCATCAATGTCAAGCCCGGCAGTATGAGTCCGCCACGAAACACTCCCTCAGCGTCAAGTAAATCAATGGTCGTCGCGGTGCCGGCCAGCACCACGATTGATGCTTCGGATGATAATGCCCGCGTAGCGATCAGCCCTGCCCAGCGGTCAGCTCCAAGCTGGGCGGGGCGATCATAACCGTTACGCACGCCACAGCAAGCCGATGTGCTTTCCAGCCAGGTCAGCGGAATCGTCAACTGCTGTGCGAGACGCTCAATCTTTAGTCGGATGGTTGAACCCGCGACATTGCAGGCCATTATCTGCCTGGGTACCAAGGGTAGCAATGCCGGAAGCAAGTTCGCCAACCCGGATAATGCATCGTACTCAAAGGCCCGCTGCATATGCCACTTTTGGCCATCATGCACGCCACACTTAAATCGCGTATTCCCTGCATCGAGACAAAGAATCATGATCTTCTTTTGAAAACTGGAGTAAGCCTGGACAAGAGAGTACATCCACACCGCCATCCGATCACCCGGCGCTAGCGCCGTAACAGTTCCAGAAATACCAGTGGTGATTGGTGCGCCTGACACGATTCGAACGTGCGACCCCTGCCTTCGGAGGGCAGTACT
>JAUSQB010000467.1 GCA_030652715.1 Rugosibacter sp. | reverse complement strand
GGAAAACAGCCTGGATGCGGGCGCGACAAAAATTGAGGTGATACTGGAAGAAGGCGGCATAAGGCTGATCCGCGTGGCGGATGATGGCTGCGGCATAGCGGCAGACGATTTGCCCTTGGCGCTTAGCCGCCATGCCACCAGCAAAATAACCAGCCTGGAAGATTTGGAGTGCGTGGCGAGTTATGGTTTTCGCGGTGAGGCGCTGGCATCGATTACTGCCGTGGCACGGGTAACGGTAACGAGCAAACAGGCGGAGGCGGCACATGCCTGGCGTTTGCAGCGGTCAGGCGATGCGGGGGGCTCCGTGCAGCCTGCGGCGTTGTCGGGCGGGACGGTGATCGAAGTGGCCGATCTTTATTTCAACACACCGGCGCGGCGAAAATTTCTCAAGACCGAAGTCACCGAGTTTGCCCATTGCGATGAGATTTTCCGGCGCATCGCGTTAGCTCGGCCCGATGTTGCCTTCAATTTGACGCATCAAGGGCGTGAAAAGAGCCGTCTTGCCAGCGCCGACTTTTCGCGCAGAGCAAAGGAGGTCATCGGCGAGGCGTTTTTCCCCCACGCACGGGCCATTGATGTGACTGCCGGACCGTTGCGGCTGTCTGGTCTTGCGGCCATGCCTGCGTATTCGCGCTCAGGACGCGACGAGCAGTATTTTTTTGTGAATGGGCGCTTTGTGCGCGACAAATTATTGATGCATGCAGCGCGCCAAGCGTATGAAGATATTTTGCACGGCACGCGCCATCCCGCCTATGTGCTGTTTCTTGAGCTGGACCCCGCAGGGGTGGATGTCAATGTGCATCCGGCCAAGACAGAAGTGCGCTTTCGCGAAGCGCGCGGCATTCACCAGTTTGTTTTTCACGCCGTACAACGCACCTTGGCGACCCCCTTATCCGGCGTAGGGGCAGGCGATGCGATGCACAGCACCGGCACCGGATTTGATAGTTTGCCTGCGACATCGCATGCGTCGTTATACCCAAATGCCTCAATGTACCAGACGCCCCTGGGTATGAGCGAAGCGGCAATACGGCCCTATTTTGACTTTGCTCGCGTCGCATTGACAGATATTGATGGCGCATCGCCAAACTTGCCAGCGGCGCATGACGGAACCGAACATCCCGTTAAGCATCCGCTGGGTTACGCGATTGCTCAATTACGCGGCATTTATGTCTTGGCAGAAAATACGCACGGCTTGGTGCTGGTGGATATGCACGCTGCCCACGAGCGGATTTTGTATGAGCAGTTGAAAACCTTGCTCGACGCAGGTTCGCCTGCGACGCAAGCCTTGCTGGTTCCCATCGTGCTCTCGGCCAGTGCGCGTGAATTAGCCACGGCAACCGAGCACATGGAGGCGTTGCATACCCTGGGTTTCACGATTGCCAGCATCGGCCCGCGCGAGCTGGCTGTGCGTGCCGTACCTGCCATGCTCTCTGGCGGCGATATTGTTGCTTTGGTGCGCGCCTTATTGCAAGACCTGGCCGAGCAACCCGCCAGTCGCGTTGTGGAAACACAGCGTAATGCGCTGTTATCCACCATGGCTTGCCACGGTGCCGTGCGGGCCAATCGACATCTCAGCTTGCCGGAAATGAATGCGCTGTTGCGCCAGATGGAAGCCACCGAACGCGCCGACCAATGCAATCACGGCCGCCCGACCTGGGTGCAACTGCCCATGGCTGAGCTTGACAAGCTTTTCATGCGCGGTCGATGAATTTGCCAACCCAATTGTCAATAGCGTTGCCAATCAAGTTACCTCCCGCGATTTTCCTGATTGGCCCCACGGCCAGCGGCAAAACAGCGCTGGCCTGTGAGATCGCCACGCGCTATCCGTGCGACATCATCAGCGTCGATTCGGCCCAAGTGTTTTGCGATATGGACATCGGCACCGCAAAGCCGGATGCGGCCATGCAAGCGCAATTTCCTCATCGCCTGATTAACCTGATCACACCAGAAGCGCGTTATTCTGCTGCACGGTTTTGCACTGATGCCTTGCGAGAAATGGCCGTAACTACTGCCAAGGGGCGTATTCCTTTGCTCGTCGGCGGCACCATGCTGTACGTCAAAGCCTTGCGCGAAGGGCTGGCTGATTTACCCGATGCTGACCACGCATTACGCGTGGCGATTGATCTGGAAGCCGCAGCAAAAGGCTGGCCCGCGCTGCATGCCGAACTTGCACAAATAGACCCCGAAACTGCGGCACGCTTGAAACCCGCAGATGCCCAACGCATTCAACGTGCTATCGAGATAACTCGTCTGACAGGGCAAACCATGAGCAGCTTGTTAGCCGCCCAGGAAAAATCGGTTCCCGCGTATCGCTTTTTGACGCTGGCGCTAATGCCTGAAAATCGCAGCGAACTGCATCGCCGCATTGCGCAGCGTTTTGACCTCATGCTTGGTCAAGGCTTGGTGGACGAGGTGGTCATGCTCCGCCAAAAATATCAACTGGATGCCCAATTGCCCTCCATGCGCTGCGTGGGTTATCGTCAAGCGTGGGAGATGCTGGAAGGCCAAATACCCAAAAGCGAGCTGCGTGATCGCGGCATTTTCGCTACCCGCCAGTTCGCCAAGCGGCAACTGACTTGGCTAAAGAGCATGCCGGATTTGGCTATCTACGATCCGTTGGCGGCTGACACTACGGCAAACGTGCTTATGGCTGTTGGTGCTCATATCAGACAATAACGACAAGATTCGACTTTCCAGCGGGCGCACTGTTTCAGCCGCGCCGATAACAAGTTTGGGTAGCTGCATGTAGATCAAGTCTCTGGCACACTAAGAATCATCAGTGTGAGCTGGTGGCTTAGGTGTGGCGCCCGATCAAGGAAAAGAATTCTTCCCGGGTGGCGAATGAATCGCGAAACTCCCCGAGGACAGATGAAGTGACCATCGTTGAATTCTGCTTCTCCACGCCACGCATCATCATGCACAGATGGCGCGCTTCAATGATCACGCCTACACCCTTGGCGTTGACCGACTTCATCACTGCATTGGAAATCTGCTCGGTGAGACGCTCCTGCAATTGCAGCCGACGTGCGTACATGTCCACCAGACGGGCGAGCTTGCTCACCCCGAATACCGTGCCGCTGGGAATATAACCAATATGGCAGCGGCCGAAGAACGGCAGCATATGGTGTTCGCACATGCTGTAGAGTTCGATGTCCTTGACGATGACCATGCTGCTGGTTTCCTGAGTGAAGCACGCCCCGTTGATCAGTTCATTGGTATCGGTGCGATAGCCCGAGGTAAGGAATTCAAGTGCCTTCGCCACCCTCTGTGGCGTATCGAGCAGGCCTTCGCGTGCTGGATCCTCACCAATCTCGACCAGCAATTCGCGCACTAAGCGACTGATTTTTTCTGTGTTCAATTCCATGGTCGCTATCCTTACTCAAGAAAAAAAGTGCAGGTATGAAAGTGCAGGTATTGTTAGGGCTTGCTTTTCCAAGTAGGCGAAAAATGCATATCAACCGTTGCAAAATGGAACGAGACAGAATGGACTCGTGCTCAACTGGCTTTGCGTCTACGCGCCTGCGCATTGCGGCTTTTGCCGGCCTTGGTCAAGGCAATGGCAACCGCTTGCTTGACAGCCTTTTCCTTTGTCGGTGGATGGCTGGTTCCTATCGATCCATCCTTTTTCCAGTCATCGACCAATGTCTTGATATTGCTGCTGACAACCGATCGACTGGATCCTTTTTTGAGTGGCATGTTTATTTCCAGTGTACAGAATCAATCCTCTGGTTTTTCAACCAATTGTGGAACTGCCAGTGGATTGAAATCCGTCCAGTCTCCATCACGCCATTCGCCCTGCGCCTGTTCGATATCCAGCGCACCTTGCGCGCGCAGGGTAGAAATCACGCGATTTTCGTTTTCCGGATTTGCAATGTGCACCGACAACATGATGCCACCATGACGACGTTCTGGCGCATGTGGCTGGTTATCAGAAGTACGGAGCCCATCCAGTGCACCGGCCAGTGATCCGACATAGGCACCAGTCGCTGCGGCGGCAAGCGCGACTACCGGGCCGCCCAAAGTGCCGATTATTCCTGCAGTGAGCCCCGCAGCAACGGCTGCGCCCGCTGCCGACTTGCCGGCACCTTTTGTACCCGGATCTTCATTCTCGTCTCCTCCCACGATAAAAACATTGTGTTGCCCCGGGGGGTTGTTGTGAAAAATGCAGATATCCGCAGCATCGATATATTGTGCAAGCAATGCCGCAACGGCATCCGCGTCGTCTTTTGTTTGAAATCGTCCTGCGATAATTCGGTCCATGGCGTTATCCTTTCATGCTGTCCAGAGACTAAGAAACCGGGATTTCTTCGGTAGATCAAGCCACATGTTTTTGTACCCAGGCAACATATTGACTCATCCATTGCTGCAGAAATTCTTTGCTGCCTGAGTCTATGTTGCCATCTTCATCAAACAGTCCTTCCTTTGCCTGAATGAATACTTCCGGTTGGCCCAGGGTTGGTATGTCCAGATACGCGAGAATATTGCGTAGGTGCTGTTGCGCCAAGGCTGTACCGATGGCACCGACTGAAATGCCCAATACACCTGCAGGTTTACCTGCCCAAGCGTTTTGGCCATACGGGCGCGAAGCATGGTCAAGCGCATTTTTGAGGACGCCGGGAACCGATCGGTTGTATTCAGGAGTCACAAACAGCAAACCCTGCGACGCTGTAATTTCGGCTTTCAGTCGCTTGACTGGATCGGTCGGATTTTCGTCGTCATCCTGATTGTAGAGCGGCAAGTCCCCGATGTGTATTTGCCTGAACGAGAACTCTGACGGCGCCAATTTCACAATCGCGCCTGCCAGTTTGCGATTAAATGAATCCCGACGAAGACTGCCGACGATCACTGCAATTTGGTATTGGCGCATGATATTTTCCTATAAAAATGCTGATTCACTACATTTCACGAATGACAGCAACATGGAGTGACCTTGATCTGGCGGTCATCCAGTTGCTGTGCTCATGCATTCTCGGATCAACGCTTGATGCGGGAAATTTTTGTACCTTCGATGCTCAAGCTTGCCATGAGCCCCTGTTGGTCAAAAATGAAGGCGTAAGCGTCATCCTTGAGGGTCGAGGTTGATAGGTTTTTGGCGACCCCTGCATTCACCGCGACCACGGTCGGACCTACACCAAATTCCCATCCTTTGGTTTTTTCCAGATATTCCACGGCCTTGTCGGTCATGAGAAATACGACGTAGCTATAAGATTCGGCGCCTGCTTGCCAGCCCCAGGAGGCGGAAACCGAATTGTAGTAGCCGATCAGATGTGCATCCTTGGTTAATACACCTTCACCATAACTGCCGCCGAAGACGAGTCCAGCTTTGACAATATGGGGAAATACCAAAACCGCCTTTGCCTTTTTGCCAATACTTTCAGCCACAGGATTGGACTTGTACAAGATTTGCAGTGCTTGCGCAGCATCCTTGTTCAGATCTTCTGCAGTAGCCGCATTCGCAGGACTACTGAGGAATGCACCGAGCGAAAATGCAGCCGTCACCACGAAAATGAAATTACGTAAAGCATGTCGTATGGTGATCATTTTGTTTTCCTTTAAGTAGTTAGTTGTACTGAGGTCATTGTCGATTGCCAATCGACAACATTGGATGAAAATATATCTCCATACAATTTCATGATGCGCTGCTTTTTTTGGCTATTCCGTACGCTACCGAACAGAAGATACATACCCCGCGACACGGAGCAGGAGACGGACAATTCAGTGGCCCAAGGGCAACACAAAGCAAGCATAATCAAAGCACAAATCGTCAGCATCCTGCGGGGTCAACAAGTCAAGAATCAATACAACTACAACCCCGGCCGGATTAGTGATAGAGATCGCGCCGCGTGAGCGGCAAGGGCCGCGTGGTGGCACCAGGTTTTGAAGCCAGAATCTGGTAGATACCCGTACCACCTGCCTCAAACTCCAGTGCGCTTGCGGCCATATAGAGCCGCCAGATGCGGTATGCGGTTTCGTTGACGTATTGCAAGGCTTCATCGTGAGAGTCTTCCAGACGCTGTACCCAATGCCGCAGCGTCAGCGCGTAATGGGAGCGGAGAGCCTCCACATCCTGAATCTCAAAACCCGCGTTTTCCATGCCGCGCTGAATGTTGCTCACAGTGTCGAGTTCACCATCGGGAAAGACATAACGGTTGATGAATTCGGTATCGACAGAGGGTTTCCAGCCTTCTTCGTCGTGAGTAATGCCATGGTTCAGGAAGAGACCACCCGGCCGTAATACTCTGCGCACAGTGGCATTGTAAATGGGCAGGTTGGCAAGGCCTACATGCTCGAACATGCCCACACTGGCAACCTTGTCGAAGACTGCCTCTCCCTCTAAGTCACGATAATCGCGCAGTTCAACCGATACCAGATCGCCCAGTCCTTCGGCGGCGATGCGTTGTTGCGCATAGTCGAATTGTTCCCGGCTCAGGGTGATGCCGTGTGCACGCACGCCGTAATTGCTCGCTGCCCAGCATACCAGTGCGCCCCAGCCGCAACCAATATCAAGAAAGCGCTCGCCCGACGCAAGGCGCAGTTTGCGGCAGATGTGATCCAGCTTGTTGCGCTGGGCCTGATTCAACGTGTCATCTGGTGTTTCGAAGTAGGCGCATGAATAGACCATCTGCTCGCCCAGCCATAGCCTGTAAAAATTGTTGGATACATCGTAGTGAAAAGAAATTGCGGCGCGGTCACTCTTTTTGGAATGGTTATGAGAGAACGATTTATCGGCATTCAACGCGGTATTGTGTGCAGGTGGCAAGGCCGCAGCCTGCATGCGCGGTAGCTGCATCGCGTCTATCCACAGGGCGCAACGTTCGCGTAATGACAGTGCCAAGGTTTGGAAGTGCCCTTTCAGGTGAAGCACGGCATACAAGTCACCTTCAAAATCAATCCGGTCCCGAAAATACGCATCCGCCAGAAAAATCGGGTTGCGGTTCAGAACCAGTTGCTTGAGCACTGTCGCATCCCTCACCACCAAGGTAAAAGCAGGTGATGCCCGTCCAACATGGTGGGTGAGTCCGTTCCACAGACGCAATGTCATTGAGCCACGGAAGCTGCGCAGCAAGCGGTTCAGGATACGCAACGCAGGATCTGCGTGGATCGGGGAGGTAACGGGGGTAGTAGTCGAATTCATGGGTTTCTCCAAATCATCCTTTATGGTTAAGACGGAAAACTTCATAAAAGCATTCGATAGAAATTCCTGCAGTGACAATTCCAATCGTATTCCAATCTTGAGGTGACGGAAATAGAATCATTTGTTGCCAGTGCTCGTGCCGTATCAGACTAGGCTGAAACTATGGGAACGAGTAGCGCAGGAACAGGTGGCTACTGCCACGCCGCATATCGATCAAACTTCCCCAGAGGGCATCGCGTGGCGCGAACGTTTTGCCCATGACCAGGCTGGGCCTTTCATCACCCGTGTCGCGACCGGCAATTTGCGGGGCGAGTGTCAAAAACTGCTCATTGATGAGGCGTTCCGCATAAAAGTCACCGAGTAATCGCGGTCCTCCCTCGACAAGAATCGACTTGCCCGGGTTCACTCGGCACACCTCGTCAAGGATCGTAGCAGCGGGAATCACTTTTCCTCGATGACGAGTCGCGCGGATTTCGACAGTATCGGGTGTGTCTTGCTTGCTTAAAAGCTTTGTGCCTTCGGTTGTAGTGATGATCATGGTCGGTAACTTGTCGGAGGTGAATATCGGCAAGCGCAGATCGATCTTGCCGCCACCACTCACGATTACATTCAGTGGCGCTTCGCACTTGCCAAGCGTTTTTCTTAGCTGCCGATATTCATCCGCGAGTGCCGGAAAAATGGCTTCGGCAGTCCAGACATGTTGACGATCAGCACCCAGCGTACCGGAGCCGATGATCACCACGTCGGCAACGGCACGCAACAGGCCCATCACCATGCGATCCTGAGCGTTGAATCCGCTGATGTCCGCGCCACTGGCGTGTCCCTTTGTATTGAGCGATACGACGCCATCCAGTGTTGTCACAAAATTGCTGAAGACATGCGGATGTGAGCGAGGCATAGGCATGCGCAGACATCCATACAGACGCGAGAGTTTGGGAGGCAATGGCAACAGCACGCCACGCTTCGTTTCGAAAAGCGTCTTGAGTGGTGTTAGAGCAGTAGCAGCAGCGGGACGGGGCATTTTATTAATCACAAAAAAACAGACTCATGAAAATAAGCACAACCGGAAGCCGAAACCCGCCAACTGGTAAATAAATAAATTGATGGCTGGGAGAATGAGTGAATTATTTGCTTTAGTTTCCATTTCCTCTGTACGCCTGCGCACGCAAGCTGGAAGAATTCACGATCAATGAATATTTCATTAATAGACATTATTCTCCTTCAGCTATTGAAGAGAAACAATCTGCGCATACCACTCGAAGTCACAAGAACTTGCAAAAACACTGAGGTTTACGGTCGTCGGAAAGCGTCAGGAGATACGCTGTTTTGCTAACAAGAAACCGGGGTTGGATCACGAGTCAGCGCAAGGCGAGCAGCTTTTACTCACGGCAGGAGACCAGCGTTTCAACACTGATCTCCTTTTCATTTGGGTGACGCATACGGGAATGTCAAGGCATTGCCAACCGCGCTTCTGTGCGGCATAGTGCGCGCCCTGCATTTCTTTTCCGCCGGTCCTCATGTTGCCCTCCATAGAACATCGCATTGCCACTGAACTCAACGCCCGCCCAGCCCAGGTTGCCGCCGCCATTGCCCTGCTGGACGAAGGTGCCACCGTGCCTTTCATTGCCCGCTATCGCAAGGAGGTCACTGATAATCTCGACGACACGCAGCTGCGCCTCTTGGCTGAGCGCTTGTCTTACCTGCGTGAGTTAGAGGAGCGTCGCAGCGCGATTCGTCATAGCATTGAGGAACAAGGCAAGCTCACGCCGCAGTTGGAAGCTGACATCGCCGCTGCTGAAACCAAGCAGCGGTTAGAGGATTTGTACTTGCCCTATAAGCAAAAGCGCCGCACCAAGGCGCAAATCGCCCGCGAGGCGGGCTTGGAACCGCTGGCCGATGCGCTGGTGAATGACCCGGCGCTAAACCCGGAAGCTGAAGCTGAGAAATATCTTAACCTGGCCACCGAGCCGCCGGAAAAGCATGTGCCGGACGTGAAAGCGGCGCTGGATGGCGCGCGGCAGATTCTGATGGAGCGCTTCAGTGAAGATGCGGCCCTGCTGGAAAAACTGCGTGCGTTTCTAGTGGACAACGTGCTGCTGGTGTCAACCGTCATGGCAGGCAAGGAGACCGAGGGCGCCAAATTCCGCGACTGGTTTGATTTCAAGGAAGCCTTGAAAACCGTGCCTTCGCATCGCGCGCTGGCGATGTTTCGCGGCCGCAATGAAGACGTGCTGCGCCTATCCATCAAGACCGAAGCTGAGCTGCGTGACCCGCCAGAAAATTCACCGTGCATAGGCATCGTTACCCGTCATGTCGGCTTTGCGGATCAAGGCCGGGCGGGCGACAAATGGTTGCTGGAAACGGCGCGCTGGGCTTGGCTGGTTAAGCTCTCGCTGCATCTGGAGAGCGAATTGATGCTGCAACTGCGCGAACGCGCTGAGCAAGAAGCGATTCGCGTCTTCGCCCGCAACCTGCATGACTTGCTGCTAGCCGCCCCGGCAGGCCCTAAAACCGTGATGGGGCTGGACCCTGGCATCCGCACGGGCGTCAAGGTTGCGGTGGTGGATGCTACCGGCAAGCTGCTGGATACCGCCACCATTTATCCGCACGAGCCACGCCGCGATTGGGAAGGCTCCTTGGCTACCTTGCGCCAACTGGCCCAACGCCACGGCGTGCAGTTGGTCAGTATCGGCAATGGCACGGCCAGCCGCGAAACGGAAAAACTCGCCGATGATTTGGCGCAACGCCATCCAGAATTAGGGCTCACCCGCGTGGTGGTGTCTGAAGCGGGCGCTTCGGTGTATTCCGCGTCGGAACTGGCCGCCAAGGAATTCCCCGAGCTGGATGTGTCGCTACGTGGCGCGGTTTCAATCGCCCGCCGTTTGCAAGACCCGTTGGCTGAACTCGTGAAAATCGACCCGAAATCCATCGGCGTGGGGCAGTATCAGCATGACCTTAACCAGACCCGGCTGGCGAAGAGTCTCGATGCGGTGGTGGAAGATTGCGTCAATGCCGTTGGCATTGACGTGAATACGGCCAGCGTGCCTTTGCTCACGCGCATTTCCGGCCTTAACACGACGCTGGCCGCCAATATCGTCGCCCATCGTGACGCGCACGGCGCTTTCAAATCCCGCGCTGAGTTGCTCAAAGTGCCACGCCTTGGGGATAAAACCTTCGAGCAGGCGGCAGGATTTTTGCGCATCATGAATGGCGACAATCCGCTCGATGCTTCCGCTGTGCACCCGGAAGCCTATCCGGTGGTGCAGCGGATTCTGGCCGATATCAAGGCAAATTCGCTGCGCGAACTGATGGGCGACGCTCACCGTTTGCGGGCGATTGAGGCGAAAAAATATGTTGATGAAAAATTCGGTCTGCCCACCGTGCAGGACATCCTGAAAGAACTGGAAAAACCTGGCCGCGACCCGCGCCCCGAGTTCAAGACCGCCAGCTTTAAAGACGGCATAGACAGCATGAAAGACCTCATCCCCGGCATGCGGCTCGAAGGCGTGGTTACCAATGTCGCCAACTTCGGCGCGTTTGTGGATATCGGCGTGCATCAAGACGGCCTGGTGCATGTCTCGGCGCTGGCTGATCGTTTTGTTAAAGACCCGCATGAAGTGGTTAAGGCGGGCGATGTGGTGCAGGTGAAGGTGCTGGAAGTGGATTTGGTGAGGAAGCGAATTGCGCTCACCATGCGCATGAGCGATGAACCGAGCCAGGCAAAAAAAGTCCCCAACGAGACGCAAAGCGCTGAAAAAGTCGGCGCTGGCAACACGCCGGCTAGACGCGCAGATCATGGCAAAAAGCCTGCCAAAACACGGCCTGTATCGCCCGCACAACCCGGCGGCGCCATGGCCGATGCGTTTGCGCGGTTAAAACGCTAAGCGGATCAAGTCCTTCGACACGCTCTGGACGAATGGTAGTAAGGTGTTTCCGTCATGACAGCGCCTTTGCTCTACACCTATCGCCGCTGCCCTTACGCCATGCGTGCGCGCATGGCGCTATTGATTGCAGGTATTCCTTTTGCCGCGATGGAAGTTTCCTTGCGTGACAAACCACCGGACATGCTGGCCATTTCGCCCAAAGGCACGGTGCCCGTTTTGCATTTGCCCGGCGGCGAAGTGTTAGCGCAAAGCTGGGACATCATGCGCTGGGCGC
>JAUSQB010000464.1 GCA_030652715.1 Rugosibacter sp. | reverse complement strand
CAGCTTGGCAACGGCCGCCGTGGTTTTGGCCATCTGCATCAACGAAAACAGCCCTTCCTGCATCCGCGCGCCGCCTGAGGCGGTAATACAGATAAACGGCGCATTAAGTTCCATCGCTGCCTGCACCCCACGCACAAAACGCTCGCCCACTACGGAGCCCATCGAGCCGCCCATAAATTCGAATTCAAAACAGGCGACAACGACAGGCACCGTTTGATGGCACCCTGCATAACGACCAGCGCATCGCTCTCGTCGGTATCTTTATTGGCCGCCGCAAGTCGATCGATATATCGCTTGCCGTCCTTGAATTTGAGTGGGTCCATGGGCAGTACTTCTGCGCCGATTTCAAAACGCCCCTCTTCATCGAGCAATAAATTCAACCGCGCACGCGCTCGAAGACGAAGATGATGGCTGCACTTTGGGCAAACCTGCTGATTATTTTCCAGGTCTGAGGCATACAGTACCGCTTCACAGGCCGGACATTTTGACCATAAGCCTTCCGGCATGGACTTGCGGCCACCCGGAGAGCGCTTGATCTTGGGAGGAAGAAGTTTGTGCAACCAGCTCATGAATGAGACTCCTGATCAATCGCAAGACGAAACCCGGCAAGCAAGGCTTTCACGCGCGCAGGAGCTTCAACTGCGGGCCCGTCTTCGATCTCTTCGATAATGCGGCTGCCAATGACAACAGCATCGGCCACATCGGCAATGCGTGCGGCGGTGGCCGCATCGCGAATACCAAAGCCCACCCCGACCGGCATGCCAACCTGTGCTCGAATCTCCGGAATCCGCCGCGCCACTTCTTCCATATCGAGATGTCCTGCGCCCGTGACGCCTTTGAGCGAGATGTAATACAGATAGCCGCTACCCAGCGCCGCCACTTCGGCATACCGCCGTGAGGTCGAGGTCGGAGCCAGTAAAAATATCGGGTCCATGTGCTCCCGCTTCATCGCCGCTGCAAATTCAGCGCATTCTTCGGGCGGATAATCAACCACCAGCACACCATCCACACCCGCGCCATGGGCGTCACGAGCAAAGGCATCGATGCCATAGGATTCGATCGGGTTGGCATAGCCCATCAGCACAACCGGCGTTGCCTGATCTGACTGGCGAAATTCACCGACCAAAGCTAGCACCCGGCGCAATGTCATGCCCTGTGCTAAAGCCCGCTCAGAGGCGCGTTGCACGGTGGGGCCATCGGCCATCGGATCAGAAAACGGCACGCCCAGCTCAATGATGTCAGCCCCGCCTTCAACCAGGGCACGCATCAACGGCAGGGTTAAATCAGGATGCGGATCCCCCGCAGTAATAAAGGGAATCAACGCTTTGCGATGCGACTGACTCAAACGGGAAAAGGTTGCAGCTATGCGTGATATATCGGGTGGCATGGGTGACATATCAGAACTGGATTCCGGATTTTTCAGCCACGGTATGCATATCTTTATCGCCACGGCCAGAAAGATTAACGAGGAGCATTTTGTCTTTGCCCAGGGTTGGCGCCAACTTTGCCGCATAAGCCAACGCATGGCTGGATTCCAGTGCCGGGATAATGCCTTCAATGCGGCATAAATCATGGAAAGCGGCCAGCGCAGCCGCGTCATCAATAGTGACGTAGCTTGCACGGCCCGTATCCTTCAGCCACGCGTGTTCAGGCCCGACGCCTGGGTAATCCAGCCCGGCAGAAATTGAATGGGTTTCTATCACCTGGCCATTGTCATCTTGCAGCAGATACGTACGGTTACCATGCAGCACACCCGGGCGGCCCGCAGTCAGCGAGGCCGAATGCTTGCCGGTGGCCAGCCCGAAACCTTCCGCTTCCACGCCAATCAATTGAACACTGGCATCGGCAATGTAGGGATAAAAAATGCCCATAGCATTAGATCCCCCACCGACACACGCAATCACGGCATCCGGCTGACGGCCGATGAGTTCAGACATTTGCACCTTGCACTCTTCACCGATCACTTTCTGAAAATCGCGCACCATCACCGGGTAGGGATGAGGCCCGGCCACCGTGCCGATGATGTAAAACGTATTGGCAATATTGGTTACCCAATCGCGCATGGCTTCGTTGAGCGCATCTTTCA
>JAUSQB010000462.1 GCA_030652715.1 Rugosibacter sp. | reverse complement strand
GAAAAGTACTCTGGCAACACCCAAATCGGCGCCACGCATATCCTATACTGCGTACACCCCTCGCTCCTCTGGGGAGAGGGCTGGGGTGAAGGGTGTTCAGCCAATGACAACCGCCGCCACGCCACGCCCGAACCGCTTTCCACCGTCTGCCGAGAAAATGCCAACACCTGCCAACCCGCATCCGCCAACAAAGGCAGCAGCCGAAGCCCCACCAAACTGGATGCGCCCAGCACACCCACACCGCGTTGCAAACTCATCCCTTCAACCTGGCCAGCACCCGCTTGGCCGCGTGATAGCAAACCACCAGACCAAAGCGAAACCACACACCCAGAATGACCAGCCACATCACCACACCCGGATATTGATGGCGAAAAAACTTGCGATAAAACCGCACCATGCCGCAGTGCTTGTGCCACTCCACAAAGAAAGGTCGGCTTTTGCTGCAAACGCCCAGCGCGTGCGTAATTTTGGCCGAGGGCACGAACAGGATGTTCCAGCCAGCCAGCCTCATGCGCATGCACCAGTCCAAATCTTCGCAATGCAAAAAATAGGCTTCATCCCACACGCCCACCTGATCAACCACCGCCCGCTTGACCAGCATGCACGCGCCGGAAATCGCCTCAACCGCTATCGGGCCACTTGGCAAAGGCTGCTTGTGCAAATGAAAATCAAAAAACAGCTTAGGCCAGCGGTGCGCCAAACGGGACAAGCCAAACGCCCGCACAAAAGAGCGCCACGGCGTAGGTATAGCCCGCCGCCCGCCGCCTTGTTCTGTGCCATCCGGGTTCACCAATAAACCACCCACCATGCCTGTTGGAGCATCCGCATGCAAATGCGTTAACAGCTCAACCAATGTACCCAGCTCAAACGTGCAATCGGGGTTCAAAAACAGCAGATTATCGGCCTTGGCAACCGCAATGCCCTGATTGCAAGCCGCTGCAAACCCAAGATTCTGCGCATTGCTGATTAACCGCACATTGGGCAGACTTTGCACCGCGCCCAAGCTGCCATCTTGCGAGGCGTTATCAACCACGATTACCTCGACATTCAGCGGGCAAGCCAGCAACGAATCAATGCAACTTCGCAGCAGCGCACCTGCGTTGTAATTCACCACGATGGCAGAAATTTGCGGTGCTGTATTTATTGCAGTTGTCATTTTTTCCAAAAGTAGCCTTTAAAACATTAGCTAGCGCAAACTGGGAGCTGTCGTCGGTTTACGATAGCAAACAGCAGCATCCGAACCAAATATCTTTCGGTTCCAAAACCCGTAACGCCGTCTTACCAGCGCCGACTTTATGTAAATATCCTGCAACTTATTTTCTCCTCCGTAGCAGGCTTTTATCCAGCACCCGCCATATCTCGTCAGCCGATGCCACACGATTTGCTTGAATCATCCGACGCTTTCGCCACATACGGGGAATGCCCTTGATGGCATCCCATTTGGCACGAAGTATTGTCCGCCCCTGGCCGCGCAGAGCAAACCGAATGATAAGAGCAATGTTTATGGCCGTATGAAGAGGGAGCAAAAACCAAAACAATAGGCTTGGCATATTTTTGCAATAGCACCAGACCATGTTCCGATGCCCGTGATACACCACAAAATCACTATTTTTGTCACCCGTTGTAGCTGAACCGACGTGATGGGCAATCGCATTTCCTACCAACAGGCATTTATGACCAGCCAACCTGAACCGAAACGCCAAATCCACATCCTCGAAATAGCAAAAGAAATCTTCATCAAACCCGCCCAGCGCAACCAGCGCATCGCGCCTGTAAAGCGCAGCTGCAGCGCACGGTGCAAAAACCTCCTTCTCTACAACAGTAAAATTTTGGCGCGCAACGCCGTGCCCCATGCGCCAGGCCAAGCCAGATAAATTGTAACTATCACCGGCACCATCCAGAATGCTTGGAGTATTGGCTTTTAACAGGCAGCTGGCAAACATAGCGTAGTCCGGATATCGGGCAACAGCATCCAGCATCGACTCAAGCCAGCCTGCATCTAAATAAGCATCTGGGTTTACCAAAGCGATCCAGTCACAATCTTCAAGGTAAGGCAGCGCAAGATTATTCCCGCGCGCAAAGCCTGTATTGCTATCGAGCCGAACATATTCGGTATTGTCCGGGCGAGGGTGGGGCAATTCGTCCGGCGCACAACGGCTGCAATTATCGATAACAACCGTACGCCGTATTTGTCCTCGAACCGTGGCAAGCGCCGCCAAGCAGCGCTGTAACTCAGCAAAAGAATTCCAGTTAACCACCACAACGCCCACAGACGGAATATTCAAGCCACAGCCTCCCGGCAAATGGATGCATAGGCATCGACCATCTCGTCAAACGTCGTCATCTGCGATATACGTTGTAGCGAGCTCTGTGACATACGTCCCCTCAGTGCTTCGTCACCCACTAATTTCTCAATCTGCTTTGCCAGAAAAATGCTATCTCCCGGCAGATAAAACAACGCATTTTCACCTTCGACAACTTGCTCAAGCACACCAAACACCGGCGTCGTGATGATCGGCAAGCCAAACGTCATGGCCTCAAGCACGACCCGTGGAAAGCTCTCCACTTTTGAAGTGAGAACAAACAGATCGGCTGCTGCATAAAAAGACGCAATCGACTCGGTCGGCGGGAAAATTCGAATGCCACCGCCAGCATTAACCGAGAGCGAACGGCATCTTTCTTTAACAGCATCCGCGTAGCGACCACGGTCGTCACCAACGAGCAGTATCTGAACCCGGCTTGAAATTGCTTCGGGCAGAGAGGTAAAAGCCTCGACCAAGTCCATTTGGCCTTTTCTGTCACACAACGTGCCCACACAAAGGATTGCAATCGAGCCTGCCGCCAAGCCTAGAGCATTGCGACTGCGGGCACGCTCAACTGCATCATTCCGACTAGGGAAACGATCGAGATTGATCCCATTGTGAATCACCTCAAAATTACCCTGCACATCGAAGTCCTTCCAAACCTTTCGAGTGGCGTGGGCCACAAAAACCACCTTTTTTGGCAAACCAATGGCAGCAATCGCACGCTGTGCAACCGGGTCGGGAAGAAAGCGGAAATAACTATCCCAAGGCTCGCTCTCGCGAGGGTTCCATACCGAAGGAACCCCTGCACGTTCCGCCGCCAGGATCGCCGGGAAATTCAGTAGCGTATTGACGAAAACCAACCTGGTTCCAGATGCCTGAATGATCGAGGCAAGTCGCTCAACCTCACTGCTCAATAGCTTCAGCGTGAACACTTTGTGCTGGGCACTTGGCAATACCCGCACGGAAATTCCATGAGATTCATACTCAACCCGCAACGGCCCGTCCTCAAATGCCACTACCTCAGGGGTAATGACCTGGCGATGCGCCAGGCCAAAAACAAGCTCTTTCAGGCTAATTGACGCACCCTCGTAGCAGAGGTTATGGGAGAAAATGAGAAGTTTTACCGGGGTCTGGCAATCAGGGGAACATCCATGCGGAGCATCAACCGATGAAACTCGCGATACCAAAGGCTCCGGGCGAGGCACCAGCCCTCGCAATCCGAAGGACAATCGCAAGCGATGAATCAACCACGTGACATCGCCAGACATCAAGTACAGAACAAAGCGGACGATCTTTGAATGGCTCAAGCGACAAACTTCCTATGAGGCTTACGCCGGGCGAACCACGTAGATCACACAGGCGCTACCTAGCCATTTGGCAAGTTTCTGCCTTGTGCCCAACGAAAGGCGAGGGCCCAACACCATATGTCCCGTGTAGAAAAGTCCAACAGGAGTTGCTTCGTCAATTGCGAAACGCTGACTTGAAAAATGTTTTCGCCAATGACGCGAGCTAAAGATCACAATCTCGCTAAGCGCATTGCCAGTCTCACCATGGCGCAGAACTATCGCATAGTGCTTGGCGGTACCCGCTATCAATCGCAGCACGCTCATGGCGTCAGAAAGTGCATGCCTCGATAACCCGTTGGGAATCAAGCGAGGCGCCAACCCCGATAGGCGTTGGAAAAGCTCTGTGTAGTGCGCCACGTTGGTCCAGAAGCGCCACGCGCCAGTAGGCATCAGGTGCACGCAATAGCCCCCCGGCTTCAATACTCTTTTCATCTCGGCTTGCAGATAGGGCAAGTCAAGAACATGCTCCAAGACGTTAGAAGAAAACACAATATCGAAGCTATCGTTTGGAAACGGGATATTCAGGCCATCGTAGGGCTGTACCGGGAACTCCAACTGGTCTGCGTAATTTGAGTTTGGGATGTCAATCGACTCAACGAGATACCCATCTTCGGCCAAACGTTTTGCCTGATACCCGGTTCCGCCACCGATCTCCAATATTCGGACACCGGACGGAAATCGCTCAACGATTTTTTTGTATTCGAATTCTCGAATGACATGCAAAAATTCAACGTTAAACATTACAAGTACTGATATTTTTGAGATAGGCCATGGTTTATTGCGTACATTTGTTTTTGGTTTTCATAATAAAGCATCCCCCGGAGGAGAGATTAATTATTTGTTCCGGCTTATCTGCCATAAAGTCATCAAAAACTTTTGTTA
>JAUSQB010000452.1 GCA_030652715.1 Rugosibacter sp. | reverse complement strand
GGACATCATGCGCTGGGCGCTGGCACAGCAAAGATCGGAACAGGCGAAACACTGGTGGGAAAAGGCACAAACTGCTGAAAATCTTGCCTGGCTGGCTAAAAATGATGGCGTGTTCAAACATCATCTGGACCGCTATAAATACCCTCAGCGTTATGCGGATGAAGACCCGATCAGCCATCGAGACCAAGCCTGCGCTGAGTTTCTTTTGCCGCTGGAAAACTGTTTGCAGCACAGCGTCTTTCTTGGTGGTGATTCACCTTGTGCGACGGATATTGCGCTATTCCCCTTTGTCCGCCAGTTTGCCGCCGTGGCACCCGATTGGTTCGAGCAAGTGCACACGCCTGCTCACATGCCTGCTGTCAGGGCATGGCTAGCATTCTGGCTGGCCAGCCCGCTTTTTCAGCATTGCATGCTCAAACTGCCCAGCCAGATAGTTTGTGTTTTTCCAATGTTGCTGATGCATAAAATAGGTGGAGTCAGCTGAGCAACGTTTCTCGCACCCTCAAAACGATGTCCAACTCTGGCCTCGTCTGAGAAGAATCAAGTTCGTCCGGTGGTGATGGCGACTGAGTTCATGTCTGAGCGCAGAACGTTGATGCGTGGAAATAGAGGCACAGCCGCGCCGCTCAAAAAGTCGGCACCCCCAAGGGTACTTTCCAGAGATGGACTCAAGCCTGCGGGGCGCGCTGGTGAGACGGCGGGAAGCGTGGTATGTCCCCGAAGTAGTAGATTCGCCGACCTGAGTCAGCGAATCTATTACGCCGCAAGCTTTGACCGAGGAATCTCATTCTCAGGAACGAGAAGCTTCTGGCTGAAAAACATCACTTCATTCCCGACGTAGCGCTTTTGAGCGGTGTAGTTCAAATTGTACGCAAGGCGTTTGCTGATCTGGTACATATCGCAAATTTCGGTAGCGTTATCATAGGACACAACCCATGGCAGCGTGAATTTGTTGGACTGTAGTGCCTTTGCGATTTGAAGGTGGTCGTTGTGCTTGTAAAAGTTCCGGTATAAACCTTGTCCTTTTA
>JAUSQB010000448.1 GCA_030652715.1 Rugosibacter sp. | reverse complement strand
CCATGAAAGTGGCCTCGGAAGGCGCCATGAAGGGCGTGCTGGGCTACACTGAAGAGAAAGTGGTTTCTACCGACTTCCGCGATGAGACCTGCACCTCGGTGTTCGATGCTGAGGCGGGCATTGCGCTGGACAGCACTTTCGTCAAGATCGTCGCCTGGTATGACAACGAGTGGGGCTATTCCAACAAAGTGCTGGAAATGACGCGCGTGATTGGCAAATAAAAGTCACACGCAAAAAGTCGGCGCTAGCGGGACGGGGAGAATAGTTGTTAAGTGCGCAAAAGTCTCCTAAGTGCATTTCTATATGGCGAATGTAATAATTATCGGGCAGTATCATTAGGCTTATCGCAAGTATGAGAATCTGGATTTTATTATTAGCGGCTTGTCTGCTGGACGGTTGCGGATCGGGGAAAGAAGTGCAGATACTTGCCTGTGCCGAAGCTATCAAGGCTTTGGCGCAAGACAACAAAGCATGCGATGGGCTATCGCATGCCGAACAACGTGAAGCTGCGAAGTTGGCGAGTTCCAAGAGCGGGATTATTTTTATTCCGCCTTATGAAGCAAAAAAGGCGCGGGATGAGGCATTAGCCAACGGGGAGCCGTTACAGCAGCCCTCCACCTTCAACGAAGTTCGCGATCAGGCGATGCAGGGGAATTATCAGGCGCAGCGAAATTTGGCCTACGGCTACTCTTCCTTGCCATACAGCGGCCAGGATAAAAATCCATTACTTGCCTGTGCCTGGCGGATCGTCATTATCAAGTCAGGTAGCGATAAGGTTGATAAGACAGACATCAGCAATCACTCGGTTGATTGTGGCTCACTAGACAAAACTGCACGCGCGGTGTCAGAAGCTCAGGCCATTGAACTTTTGAAAAGAATCAAGCCATAAAAGTCGGCGCTAACGATACGGCAAGAATGGTTGATAAACACGCAAAATTTGCCCAAGGGCGATTCAGCATGACGAACATAAGGCTGCGGACTCAATGAACTTCAAGAAACTGACTGATCTGGATGTTTCAGCCAAGCGCGTATTCATCCGCGCTGACCTGAATGTGCCGCAGGATGAGCATGGCGCAATTACCGACGACACGCGCATTCGCGCGGCTTTGCCGGGCATTCGCTATGCGCTGGCAGGTGGTGCGGCGGTGATGGTGACATCCCATCTTGGCCGCCCGACAGAAGGCGAACTCAAGGCCGAAGATTCGCTCGCTCCTATCGCTGCGCGGCTGGCTGAACTGCTCGGCCGCCCGGTGCCGCTGGTGCAAAACTGGGTGGATGGCGTGACGGTTACTCCGGGTGATCTGGTGTTGCTGGAAAACTGCCGCGCCAACAAAGGCGAGAAAAAGAACGACGATGCACTGGCGCAAAAACTTGCCAGGCTGTGCGACATCTGGGTGCATGATGCCTTTGGCACCGCGCATCGTGCGGAGGCCACGACTTACGGCATGGGTAAATATGCGCCGGTGGCGTGTGCCGGGCCGTGTCTTGCGGCTGAACTTGAGGCGTTGACCCTGGCGCTGGCTAAACCGGCGCATCCGCTGGTGGCGATTGTTGCCGGCTCTAAAGTGTCCACCAAACTGACTGTGCTGGAATCGCTGGCAGACAAGGTGGACCAGTTGATTGTGGGTGGTGGCATTGCCAACACGTTTTTATTGGCGGCAGGCAAGAAGATTGGTAAATCGCTTGCCGAGCCGGATCTGGTTGAAGCCGCGCGCCGGGTGATGCAAAAGGTAAAAGTGCCCCTGCCTGCGGAAGTGGTCTGTGCCAAGGAGTTTTCAGCCACAGCCGTGGCAACAGTTAAAAGCGTTGATGACGTGACGGATGATGACATGATTCTGGATATTGGCCCACTGGCGGCGCAAGAGCTATCCAAAATCGTGGCTCAGGCGGGCACCATTGTCTGGAATGGCCCGGTCGGCGTATTTGAGATCGAACAGTTTTCCGGTGGCACCAAAACGCTGGCCCATGCGATTGCCGACTCCAAGGCTTTTTCGCTGGCCGGTGGCGGTGACACGATTGCAGCAATCAACAAATTTGGCACCAAGGTGAGTTATATCTCAACCGCTGGCGGGGCATTTCTGGAGTTTCTTGAGGGCAAGAAACTGCCTGCCGTTGAGATTCTTGAGCAGCGCGCCAACAAGTAAAAGTTGATCTGAACCTTTGCCATGCAGCGCGCCACCAAAATCGTAGCGACCCTCGGTCCGGCATCTGGCAGCGCAGAGCGATTGGCTGAATTGGTGGCAGCAGGCGTGGATGTCGTGCGGCTGAATTTTTCGCATGGCACAGTGGATGACCACCGGCAGCGCGTGGAAACCTTGCGTGCAGCAGCGCATTACGCGGGGCGCACTGTCGGCGTGATGGCCGATTTGCAGGGGCCGAAAATCCGCATCGGCAAGTTTGCTGCCGGGCCAATAGCGATCAAGGCGGGCCAGCATTTCATCCTGGATGCCGCTTGCAAGTTGGGCGATGCGACGCGTGTGGGTCTGGATTATCCGGAACTGGTGGAGGATGTGACGGCGGGTGATGTGCTGTTGCTGGATGATGGCCGCACGGTATTCGACGTAGAGAGTATCGAGGGCAGCGAAATCCATTGCCGCAACCGGCATGATGGCGAGTTGTCGAACAACAAGGGCATCAACAAGCAGGGCGG
>JAUSQB010000444.1 GCA_030652715.1 Rugosibacter sp. | reverse complement strand
CGAAATTTATCCTGATATGCATAAATGAATGTTGAGGTAGAACGAAAGTCGTTAATCATGTTCTTCACTTTCGCGCTATTTATCAACTCCTGCCCCTTCAGCACCCCGCCCAGCAAGAGGCCGATGATGACCAGCACGATGGCGATTTCAACCAGAGTAAAGCCAGATTGTTTGTTACGCATAATTTTCCTTTGGACTGAAGAAAAGTAACTTGGAAGAAATATAGCATTTAACGTCCTATTAATTTAATTCCTAGCATACCCGTTAGAAGAAAAAATTCATCTCAACAGAGTAAGTAGTTACTATTCTGTTGAGAAATGAACATGTATAGCCCTTCATTTAACACGCATACCCGGTTGTGCGCCGCTGTCGGGAGACAGCAGAAAGAGTCCGGGCGATTTTCCATCGGCGTCTGAGGCGGCCAGCACCATACCCTCGGAAAGTCCGAATTTCATTTTGCGCGGCGCGAGGTTGGCGACCATGACGGTGAGGCGACCAACTAGCTGCACTGGGTCGTAGGCAGATTTGATGCCGGCGAAGACTTGTCGCGTCTCCCCACCCAGGTCCAGCGTCAGGCGGATCAGCTTGTCGGCGCCTTCGACATGCTGCGCGTCGCTGATGCGGGCGATGCGCAGATCAATCTTGCTGAAATCGTCTATGCCTATGGTCGGTGCGAATTCAGTGGTTGCGGGCGCAGGCGGCGTTACCGCAGCGACAGCCGGTTGTTCTGCTGCAGTGAGCGTTTCTCGGTTGGCGGCAACCAGCGCGGCGATTTGTTTGGGGTCGATGCGCTGCATTAAATGCTGATAGGGTTGCATGGTCTCCAATGGCCAATGACCAAGTCTATCCCAGTCGAGCGATAAGCCGAGCAGTTCTTTTTCCACACGTTCAGCCGTGATTGGCAGGATGGGTTTCAGGTAGGCAGTGAGAATTGCAAAATAAAGAATCGCTGCGCTGCAGACCATATGCAGGCGAGCATTCTGAGTTGGGTCCTTTGCGATCACCCATGGTGCCATATCGTTGACGTAGATGTTTGCAACGTCAGCTAAGGCCATGATTTTGCGAATGGCTCGGCTATAGTCACGCTGTTCATATGACACAGTAATTTCATCCGCTGCTTCAA
>JAUSQB010000042.1 GCA_030652715.1 Rugosibacter sp. | reverse complement strand
CCGCATGAGTTTTCTGGTGGTCAGCGGCAGCGGATTGCCATTGCCCGCGCGCTCGCGGTGAATCCGTCATTATTGATATGCGATGAGCCTACCAGCGCGCTGGATGTGTCAGTGCAGGCGCAAATACTGAATCTGCTGGCGCAGTTGCAACGCGAACACCAGTTGGCTTTTTTGTTTATCACCCACAACATTGCGGTAGTGGATTATCTGGCGCATGAAGTCGCGGTGATGTATCTCGGCAGAATTGTCGAGCGTGGTACCACCGATGAAGTTTTGCGCCATCCCCAGCATCCATACACCCAGGCGCTTTTAGCCGCCGTGTTACCCGTGCATGGGCCGGTTGCCGCTATGACCCGGCTTACCGGCGATATGCCATCGGCCGCCAAACCGCCGCAAGGCTGCCATTTTCACCCGCGCTGCCCGCATGCGGATGCACTATGCCGTACAACCGATCCTATGGAAGTCACGATCAGCGCGACGCATAGCGCACGCTGTTTGAAAATATCGAGTTAGCGGCGCAGGGTCTTATTATTTGCGGGTTTGCTCGTTGTTTTGACAGATTTTTTCTTGGTGGGGGTGACGCGATTGCTTTTTGCTATTGATTTTTTAGCGTTGCTCCTTACGGCCGCAGCGCTGCGCTTACCCGCTTTCGTGCCAGGTGCTTTGACTCTGGATGAGCGTTTTGAGCTGGCTTGCGGTTTATCTTTATCAATGGCAGCGCTCAGGGCAGTACTTATGACCGTGTCTTTTCCAGGGACGAGCAGGCTTAGTCCGGGGTAAATTTTTGATTTTTTGCCCAAGCCGTTGAGCTGCTTGAGATATGCCTCGCTGATGCCATAGCGGCGGGCAACAGCATGCAGCTTTTCGCCTCTGGACAAAGTGTGCGTGCGCCATGCCGAAAGCGGCTTGTCCTGCGCCTCATAAGCTTCCAGGTTATCGAGAAATTGCTTCACTTTATGGCTCGGTATCACCAGTGGGCTGTTGGCGCTATCCGGCATCACTGGGCGGTTGTAGGCCGGGTTGAGGGCAAGAAATTCCGTGACCGGAATTTCCGCCAGACGCGCCGCAATCGCGACATCCATATTGCCATTGCGCTCAACCAGTTTGAAGTAAGGCTGGTTAGGAATCGGGTCGAGCGTAAAACCGAAAAGATCGGGGTTGGCTACAATATTTTTTATGGCCTGCAGTTTCGGTACGTAATAACGTGTCTCGTTAGGCATGCTTAGACTGAGGTAATCCGTTGGCAGGCCTTTGGCCTGATTTTTGGCGATCGCGCGTCCCACCGCGCCTTCACCCCAGTTGTAGGAGGCCAGCGCTAATTGCCAGTCGCCATGCATTTCGTAGATGTACTTCAAATAGTCGAGTGCGGCATTGGTTGAGGCAATGATGTCGCGACGCTCGTCGAACCAGACATTTTGCTCAAGGTTGTAGCTTTTTCCGGTCGAAGGGATGAATTGCCAGAGACCTAACGCATTGGCAGAGGATTTCGCCTGCGGGTTATAGGCGCTTTCGACGAAGGGCAGTAACGCGAGTTCAGTGGGCATGCCGCGTTTTTCAAGCTCGGTCACGATGTGATACAGGTAGCGACGGCTACGGTTAAATACGCTGCGCAAGAATTCGGGATGGTTCAAATACCAGGCTTGACGATCTGCCACCAGCGGATTATCGATATCCGGCATGGCAAAGCCATTGCGAATGCGCTGCCATGAATCATCTGGCGGAATCGTCAGATCAATCGCCGGAATGGGTGGCAGGTTATCCTGAATTTCCTGCACGGGCGGGGGCAGCAAGGCGGGAAGCGGATTGGTTTCCAATCTGTGCAGCGGCGTCAAAAGCTCCGGTGGTGCTCGTAATGCATGGCTGCTGGCAACAGGCAACAAAAAAACAAAAAAAATAAAGAGTGATCGCATCAAGTCAAATAGGAAAGAATCGGAAAGCTGATAATCAAGTGTATGACTAAGGAAGCGCTGAATACATTGCTTCGATGTCACGGGAGGGACAACTTGAGCACTGCTTGCTTAAAAGTGGTCCTTCCATGCGCGAATGGCGGTAAATGTTTCCACTGCATCGCGTGGCGGATGCCCGAGCCGCATGGCTGCTGCGGCACGCACGGCTGGCGCGTCCGAGCGCAAAAACGGGTTGGTATCCAGTTCCAGATCAATCCGCGTTGGCACCGTATATCCGCCCGCTGCACGAGTAGCCGCAACTTCTTTGCTACGGTGTTGTATTGCCGGATTATCCGGCTCTACTGCCAGGGCAAAGCGCAAATTAGCCTGGGTGTATTCATGCGTGCAATACACAAAAGTCGGCGCTGGCAATACGGC
>JAUSQB010000438.1 GCA_030652715.1 Rugosibacter sp. | reverse complement strand
CCGCCGATCAGGTCGATGCAGTAAGGCACTGCAGCAAAGATGCCTGGAACCCGCAGGTTGCCTTCTGCATCTTTTACTCCTTCCAGAGTCTCTTTGATTGACTTTGGCTGGCCGGGTAAATTCAGAATGAGCGATTGGCCGCGTATGACGCCGACTTGGCGTGAGAGCAGTGCGGTAGGAACAAATTGCAGCGATATTTGGCGCATTTGTTCGCCAAAGCCCGGCATGATTTTGTGCGCCACGGCCAGCGTTGCCTCGGGGGTGACATCGCGAATCGCGGGGCCTGTGCCACCGGTAGTCAGTACCAGATGACAGCCTGCAGTGTCGCATAATTCAATCAGCGTTTGCTCGATCAAGGTTTGTTCATCGACAATTAAACGCGTCACCCTGCGCCAGGGTGAAATGAGAGCGTTGGCAAACCAGGCTTCCAGGGCAGGCAAGCCTTGATCAGCATACACGCCGCTCGCGGCGCGGTCGGAAATGGAAACAAGGCCAATGCAAAGTTCGTTATTCATGGTGTCGGTGCAAAGTGGTAGTAAAAAAACAATCGATCAGCAGGGTAGTCAGATACAGGCTTTGATCAGTCACGAATAAACCACGACTTTTATCTGTATGGAATGATCTCATTTTAATGTGACCGCAGACGCGGTATGATCAAGGCTGGTTTGATTAGGTGTTTATGAGCGGCACTTAATGCAGTAGCCATTCAGCAGACGTGAAAGGTTAATGATGGTAGAAAATGCAGATATCCGGGGAAGGCATCCATCCATTATCGATGAGGCAATTAAAGATCGCACAGTCAGGCGAATTGCGTTGATGACGGTTATTGCGGTGGGTTTGCTTGGACTTTGGGTTATACGCCCAAATGGATTGCCGTGGGTGTCGCAGAGGGCCCCTCTGCAGGTATCGCCGACATCAACGGCCACATTGCCGCCAAAAACAACGCCAGCGGACCGGCAGATACTTCCGCCGATACGCCCGATTGCTTCAGCCATCACGGGAGCAGAAAAGATTGGCGACCAGCAAGCTGAGGTTGTCCCGGTCACCGGAGCAGCACCCGCTGTGCCTGGCGTACCCGATGCGCTTGCCGTACAACCCGCCGCAGCGACACCTGCTGAGATAGCGCCTGATACTACAGAAGTCTTTGTTTCTCAGCTGCTTATTCCAGCGAAAAAAGCCCGTGACACGCAATATTTCGGCGTTCAGCTGGGCGTTTTCAATACAGTTGCCAATGCAGAAAAGCTACGCCAGAAAATGCAGGTGCAAGGTGTGCCCGTCGTGGTTGAAGCACGGGTGCATGTGGGGCCTTTTGCTACGCGTGCCGAGGCAGATAGCGCACGTGCCAGGCTCAAAGCGCTGGGTATTGCCGACAGTGTGCTGGTGATCCTGAAATAATTATTACATGCTCTGCGGTTGCCTTGAGTCGTTATTTATTAACTAAACCTATCCGAGAATTGATCGATGAGTCGAAAAATCATTGCAACACCTGCCGCTCCTGCGGCGATTGGCCCTTATTCCCAGGCTGTAAAGGTGGGTAATACCGTGTATTTGTCGGGCCAGATTGGTCTTGACCCGGCCACCATGCAAATGGTTGAAGGAATAGATGCACAGATTGTGCGTGTCTTTGAAAACCTGAAAGCGGTGAGCGAAGCAGCCGGTGCGACGCTCGATGATGCCGTGCGCGTGACGATTTACCTAACGGATTTGGCCAATTTTGCCAAAGTGAATGAGGTGATGGTGCGATATTTCACCGCACCTTACCCGGCACGGGCGGCGGTGGGGGTCAAAGCGTTGCCGCGTGATGCCTTGGTCGAGGCCGATGCGGTTCTGGTGATTGGCTGAACGTCGCGAAAAAAAAGCAGCGGGGTCTGCTGGCAACACGCTGGCAGGGCGCTTATCAAGGCTGGGTTTGCGCCGCGATATCGATTTTGCGTTGCATTTGCCGCTGCGCTATGAGGATGAAACCCGCATCACTGCGGTGAGCGATGCGCTTCCCGGAGTGGCTGCGCAGTTTGAGGTCGTAGTGGTTAGCTGTGAAATTGCTTTTCGTCCTCGGCGTCAATTAGTGGTGCGTGTTCAGGATGACAGCGGCACACTGGCCCTGCGGTTTCTGAACTTTTACCCGAGCCAGCAAAAAGTGCTGCAACCCGGCGCACGGTTGCGGGTATTTGGCGAATTGCGCGAGGGATTCTCAGGCGATGAAATCATTCATCCGCGGTTTCAGGTGGTGGCAAATCCCGAGGAAAACTCGGCAGTTAATCCAGCACCACTGCCAACAGGTTTAACGCCGGTTTATCCTACAACCGCCGGATTGGGGCAGGCTACCTTGCGCCGATTGATTGATCGTGCGCTGACGCGGCTTGAGCTGACAGACACATTACCCGCGAGTGCGCTGGCTAAACTTGGTTTGCCTGCTTTTGCTGAGGCGGTGCGGTTGCTGCATGCACCGCCCCCTGACTGTGCGCCTGAGCAAGTGGAATCGCGCCATCATCCCGCCTGGCGGCGCGTGCAGTTCGATGAACTGTTGGCGCAGCAACTCTCTTTACGCCGTGCCTACATCGCGCGTCGTGCGCTGGGCGCGCCGCAGCTTATCGCCAGCGGCAAGCTTACGCAGCCGTTACTGGCCGCGTTGCCGTTTCGTTTAACCGGGGCGCAGCAACGCGCATGGCATGAGATTGCTTGCGACTTGGCTCAGCCACACCCGATGCAGCGCTTGCTGCAAGGCGATGTGGGCAGCGGCAAAACCATTGTTGCCGCGTTAGCCATGCTGCATGCCGTCGAGGCAGGCTATCAGGCGGCGCTCATGGCGCCGACTGAAATTCTCGCTGAACAGCATTACCGTAAACTCTCCGCCTGGTTGGCCCCCTTGGGGATAGAGGTGGCCTGGCTCACAGGCAGTTTGAAAAAACGCGACAAGGCTGAGGTGCTGGAAAAAGTCGGCGCTGGCGAGACGGCGTTAATGGTGGGCACGCATGCGTTAATTGAAGAGACGGTTGTCTTTCACCGCCTGGGACTGGCGATTGTGGATGAACAGCATCGCTTCGGTGTTCGCCAACGCCTGGCGTTGAAAGACAAAGGCCGCTTTGCGCATCAGCTCGCCATGTCGGCCACGCCGATTCCGCGCACCTTGGCGATGAGCTACTACGCCGATCTGGATGTTTCAGTGCTGGATGAATTGCCCCCCGGCAGAACGCCGGTGAGTACGCGCCTGGTATCGGCCGCGCGGCGCGATGAAATCGTTGTCCGTGTGCGCGATGCCTGCCAGTCAGGCGGGCAGGCGTATTGGGTCTGCCCGTTGATTGAAGAGAG
>JAUSQB010000432.1 GCA_030652715.1 Rugosibacter sp. | reverse complement strand
CTGAATCTCGATATGGCGCGGTTCTTCGATAAACTTTTCAATGAACACGCGATCATCGCCAAACGCATTTTTGGCTTCGGTGGTGCAAGAAGTAAACCCTTCATGCGCTTCCCTATCGTTGTAAGCCACGCGCAGGCCTTTGCCGCCGCCGCCAGCGGACGCCTTGATCATCACCGGATAACCAATGTCCTTGGCAATTCCAACGGCTTGCTCTGGTGTATTGATGGCTTCGTTGTAGCCGGGAATCACATTCACCTTGGCTTTTAGAGCAAGTTTTTTGGAAGCGATTTTGTCGCCCATCGCAGCAATCGACTCGTGCTTTGGGCCGATGAAAATGATGCCTGCTTCTTCCAGCCGACGCGAGAATTCCGCATTTTCAGAAAGAAAGCCATAGCCCGGATGCACCGCTTCGGCACCGGTCTGTTTGCAGGCAGCGATGATCTTGTCCATCACCAGATAAGATTCTTTCGATGCGGCAGGGCCGATGCAGACGGCTTCATCGGCGAGCTCGACGTGCCGCGCATCGCGGTCGGCTTCTGAATACACCGCCACGGTTTTGATGCCCATCTTGCGGGCCGTTTTAATCACGCGGCAGGCTATCTCACCACGATTCGCAATAAGTATTTTCTTGAACATGATTTTTCCTTGCCCGCGCTTAGAGTGGAATGTTGCCGTGCTTGCGCCACGGGTTTTCGATTTTCTTGTTTTTCAGCATCGCCAGGCTGCGGCAGATGCGCTTGCGGGTTTCGTGCGGCATGATCACATCGTCAATAAACCCGCGCGCACTGGCTACGAACGGATTGGCGAACTTGGCCTTGTATTCCGCTTCGCGCGCCGCCACTTTGACAGGGTCGTTTTTCTCGTCGCGGAAAATGATTTCCACCGCGCCCTTGGGGCCCATGACCGCGATTTCAGCCGATGGCCAGGCGAAATTAACGTCACCGCGCAAGTGTTTTGAGGCCATCACGTCATACGCGCCGCCATAGGCCTTGCGGGTGATGAGCGTGACTTTCGGCACCGTGCATTCGGCATAGGCATACAGCAGTTTGGCGCCATGCTTGATGATGCCGCCATATTCCTGCGCC
>JAUSQB010000431.1 GCA_030652715.1 Rugosibacter sp. | reverse complement strand
CCATGGCCTGCAGGCCATGGGCAAGAGTTTCGCTTTTGATCTGTCAGACCCTGCGGTAATTATTGGCCTTTTTATTGGTGGTCTGATTCCTTACCTCTTTGGTGCCATGGCAATGGAGGCGGTTGGTCGTTCAGCGAGCGCTGTCGTGGTTGAGGTACGCCGTCAGTTTCGCGACATCAAAGGCATTATGGAAGGCACTGCCAAGCCGGAATATGGCACGTGTGTTGATATGCTGACTAAAGCTGCGATCAAGGAAATGATGATTCCCTCACTACTTCCCATTTTAGTTCCCGTGGCAACAGCATTTGGCATGAATGCGCTGATGGGCCCGGGCGCTGGGGTGCGGGCACTAGGTGGTGTGCTGATGGGCACCATTGTGACCGGTATTTTTGTGGCGATCTCCATGACTACCGGTGGTGGCGCTTGGGATAATGCTAAAAAATACATTGAAGATGGTCACTTTGGCGGCAAAGGATCAGAAGCCCACAAGGCAGCCGTGACGGGGGACACCGTTGGCGATCCTTACAAGGATACGGCGGGTCCGGCGATTAATCCGCTGATTAAAATCATTAATATCGTGGCACTCCTGATTGTGCCGCTGGTAGCATAACTATTCATGATGACTAGAAAACAGGCAGTCCGCAGACTGCCTGTTTTATTTTCTTAGCTGACTCACGATGAGTACGATTGACTCTATTTCGAACCTCGATTATCTCGGTGATGCGACGCCATTCATTGGTCGCATCCATGAAATCATTACGTCTATTCAGATGTTTGATGATTTTAACAGTGCAGAAATTGCCGAGTTTGCACGCTACATGCGCTGCTACCGCGCACCGCAAGGCAGTGAAATTATCTGCGAAGGAGAGGCGGGTGATTTCATGTTGTTAATCCTTGAAGGTAGCGTAGAGGTTGTCAAAAAAGATGTACGCGGGCAACCGCAAGTGATCAGTATTGTTGATGCTGGTAAAACTCTAGGTGAAATGTCGCTGATTGATGGCGAGCCGCGTTTTGCCAGCTGTATCTCGTTGACATCGCTGGATTTCGCCGTGCTTGATCGGCAAAGCCTGTCGCGTCTGATTGCAGAAGAGCCTGCTCTGGGCATTAAACTGCTTATGGAGTTATTGATCTTGCTTAATCAGCGGTTGCGCAGTGTCAGCGGGCAACTGTTGGACTGTTTAGAGGCACGACGTTTGCGGATTCGATAAGCATTCACTGTCATTATTGCTTGAACGAATAAAAAGTCGGTGCTGGTGATACGGCATCTGACGAAAAAAATTGTCAGTTTGCGCTTGTGCAATATCTGAAATGCTAAATTTTTTGAAAACTTTAGCATTTGCCCATTGATGGCGAAGGCGCTTTCAAGGATAATACCGGCCTCTGTAAGCCCAACTTACTGCAATGGGTGAATCCTGGCCGGGATGGCGGAATTGGT
>JAUSQB010000426.1 GCA_030652715.1 Rugosibacter sp. | reverse complement strand
GGCGCCAATGCCTATATCGTGAAAAGCAGTTTCGACCAAAGTAATCTGCTAGAGGTGGTCCGGAGGCTATTATGACGTTTCAAATTTCAGCGCCCAAGTTTCATGCTTCCCTGCGCACCCGCTTTGTCCTGGGCCTGAGCGCCGTGCTGCTGCCGTTTCTAGTGGCCGCAGCCTTGGGCCAGCTCTACCTGCTGCCACGGCTGATCGGGCCGCTCGACGACATCGTGCACGAATTCACCGTAAAACTGGAGCCAGTAACGCGCCTGCAGACGGCGCTGCTTATGGTCGCCTCGCCGCTCAAACACTACCTGATCCATGGCGATGCGGTCGAATCCAAACGGTTCGCGCAGTTGCGCCAGCGGGTGGAGCGAGCTTTCCAAGAAATATCGCCCGAGCGGTTCACGCGGGCAGAAAGCTACGCATTGATCAGAGCCGCGCGCGAGGAATGGGAACAGGCGCTACCCTTGGGCGAACGGCTGCTGCGCCTGCCCAATCCGGTGGACAATACAGCGATGACGCGCGACATGGCGCAGTTCGATGCACATATCGAGCAGGCCGTATTCGCACTCGATGAGGCAGGCGATCATTTCCACCGGGTGATCGACCGGAATCGCGCGCAAGCCGGTGCCGCCCGCGTCAGAGCCCTGTGGCTGACCTTCGCTGCCTTCATGCTGGCCGCCGTGGTGTCTCTATTTGCCGGCGTGGCTCTGGCGCGCTCCATCACCGACCCGGTGGACACGTTGCGACAGGGCGCAACACGTCTGGCGGAAGGCCAGCTGTCGCACCGTGTAGTCATCCATCGCAATGACGAGCTGGGCGAGTTGGCTGCAGCCTTCAACACGATGGCTGTGCGTCTCGAAGCGGATCAGGCAGCGCTTGAGCAACTCGCAACCCGTGATGGCCTCACGGGGCTCTACAACCACCGCACTTTCTACATCCTGCTCGAGGACGAGCTCGCACGCACGCAGCGCTTCAAGCGGCCGGTTTCTCTGCTATTACTCGATATCGACTACTTCAAGCGTATCAACGACACGCACGGGCACCTGACAGGAGACGCCGTTATCAGGGAGCTGGGCGAATTACTCGACCGCGAGGCGCGCACCATGGATCGCGTGTGCCGCTACGGCGGCGAGGAGATCACCATCATTCTGCCGGAGACCAACCTTGAGACTGCCATCAATGTGGC